>DASTVC010000767.1:0-9216 GCA_035759295.1 Longimicrobium sp.
GTGCGGACGCCTCCGAGACCGAGGTCAGCGCGGAGGAGTGGGCACGCTACCGGCCGGGCCAGCCCGTGGCGGTGCGGGACCGTACGTACTCCTTCGAGCTGCTCCCCGCCGACAGCCTTCCCGCCTGCATCAACTGGCACGCCGGCCGGGGCGCCGCCCCCTCCGCCTTCCTCGGATGCTCGCCACATCCCGACTCCCTGCGAGCGGATTCCATGCGGATGGATTCCCTGCGGACCGACTCCCTGCGCGCGGATTCGGTACCGCCGGACTCCACGAATCAGCTCTGAGGAGAATAGGGAATAGGGAATAGGGAATAGAGGATAGGGAATAGCCAGCAACGGCAAGCCGGCCCGGACGCGAAGAAGCGCGGAGAGCACCAGGGGCTCTCTGCGCTCCTCGTCACCCGTTCACCCGTTCACCCGTTCACCCCAACCCGCCCGTCTGCCGCAGCGCCTCGTACAGCGACACGCCCACCGACGTCCCCAGGTTCAGCGACCGCGCGCTGGCCACCATCGGAATCCGCAGGCAGCGCTCCGGCGCGGAGGCGATCAGCGCATCCGGCAGCCCGCGCGACTCCGGGCCGAACAGCAGCACGTCGCCCGGCGCGAACTCCGCCTCCCAGATCGTCCGCCGTGCCTTCGTGGTCAGCATCCAGATCCGCCGCCCCTCCACGGCCTCGGCGAAATCCTCCCACGAGACGTGGTGCCGATAATCCACGTTGTCCCAGTAGTCCATCACCGCGCGCTTCGCCTTGGGATGTGTGAACGAGAATCCCAGCCGCCCGATCAGGTGCAGCGGCGACCCCGTGGCCCCGCACAGCCGCGCCACGTTCCCCGCGTTCCCCGGAATCTCCGGCTCGTACAGCGCCACGTGCATCGGTTGATGACGATCGTCCATCACGCGTGTGTCGGCTTCAGGTGTGGTTGATTCGGTCGATTCCGCCCGCCGGTCGCGCGCCGCGACCCGACCGCGCACATCAGTGTATCATCGCACAGCGGATCGCCCGCCGCACGGGGATGCGGCGTGCGGTCGGGACCGGGAACCGCACGCGGACGGCTGGATGTCCGCGGGGCGGTTCAGATTTTTACCTGTGTGGGGATGACGAAGATGTCGGAGACCATTCCGTTTTCCGTGCTGGACCTGGCGCCCATCGTAGAGGGCGGCAGCGCAGGGCAGGCGCTGCGCAACTCGCTGGACCTGGCGCGGCACGCCGAGCGCTGGGGCTACCGCCGCTTCTGGCTGGCCGAGCATCACAACATGCCCGGCGTGGCGAGCGCCGCGACCTCCGTCATCATCGGCCACGTGGCGGCGGGCACGTCCACCATCCACGTGGGCGCCGGCGGCATCATGCTCCCCAACCACGCGCCGCTGGTGATCGCGGAGCAGTTCGGCACGCTGGAGGCGCTGTTCCCGGGCCGCATCGACCTGGGGCTGGGCCGCGCGCCCGGCAGCGACCAGGTGACCGCTCGCGCCCTGCGCCGCACCCTGGCCACCGACGGGGCCGACAGCTTTCCGCAGGACGTGCTGGAGCTGATGGCCTACTTTCGCGACGCGGAGCCCGGCGCGCGCGTTCGCGCCATCCCCGGCGCCGGGCAGAACGTGCCGGTGTGGATCCTGGGCAGCAGCCTGTACGGCGCACAGCTGGCCGCCGCGCTGGGCCTGCCGTACGCGTTCGCCTCGCACTTTGCGCCGGGGATGATGATGCAGGCCATCGAGGTGTACCGGGAGCGCTTCGAGCCCTCCGCGCAGCTCGACAAGCCGTACGTCATGCTGGGCTTCAACGTCTTCGCGGCGGATACTGACGACGAGGCGCGGGTGCTGATGACATCCATGCAGCAGGCCTTCATCAACCTTCGCCGCGGCCGCCCCACGCCGCTGCAGCCGCCGGTGGAGGGCTTCGAAAGCACGCTGCAGCCCTTCGAGCGCGCCATGCTGCACGAGGTGCTCTCCGCCACCGTCGCCGGCTCGCCTGAGACCGTCCGCGCCGGCCTGCGGTCCTTCATCGCCCGCACCGGCGCCGACGAGCTGATGATCACCTCGCAGATCTACGACCACGCCGCCCGCCTGCGCGCCTACGAGATCACCGCCCAGGCGCGCGACGCCCTCGCCGCTCCGTCGGAGGTCGCCCCCGCGGCCTGATCGCGGTTCGTTCGATTCCGTGCCCCAGAGCGGCGACTTCCCCAAGGGAGGCGCCGCTCTTTCTTTTCCATGTGGCGAAGGATTGGAAAAGCCGGATTTTTCGCTAGCCCAAGCCGGCGCCAATGGCCAACAAGCCGCAAAACGTCATGGCGCATAAGAATCTTGACGATTCGCAGAGCGCTCTTTATGCTCTTTTTTGCGAGATAGACATTCCCTCTGCTCTTTCAAGCGATGCATCGTACGCTGCGCTTCGCCACGCTCGGCCTGTCCCTCCTCGCGGCGTGCGAGCCGCGCCCGTCATCCGACGAAAGCGCCAGCCGGCTGGAAGGAACGGTGATCGCGACCGGTGATTACCTCGATCAGCCGGGACAGCTGGCCGTAATCGGTGATCGGCTGGTGGTACTCGATCGATCCGCCCCCAAGGTGCACGTCTTCCGCCTTCCCGACGGGCAGCGCGTGCGATCGTTCGGGCAGAATGGCGAGGGCCCGGGGGAATTCCGCTCCGCGAGACACGTGCAGCCGGACGCGCGTCACCCGGGCGACGTGTGGATCTTCGACCTGTCGCTCCGCCGGATGACGCGCCTGCGTCTGGGTGATGCGGCGGAACCACAGGTGCAGGAGGTGGTGAACCTGGACGACGGTGGCGGCGTCTTTCTGCACCCCGTCTGGCTTACCGACAGCACGTTCGTGGCATCCGGCATCTATCCCATGCACGCCGACGGGCGCCTGATGCTCGCCGGCCGCACGGGCGCGTTCATCCGCATGATCGGCCAGCCGCCCCCGCATCCCGGCGCGGCATCCATCCCCCCCACGGTCCTGCAGCACGCGTACGAGGGCCCGGTGACCGTCAGCCCCGACCGCTCGCGGTTCGCCATCGCCACCCGTCAAGCCGACCGGGTGGAGTTCTTCCGTTCCGATGGAACCCCGGTGGCCCAGGTCGTCGGCTCAACCGGCTTTCTCCCGCGTTTCGAGACGCGACAGCGTTCACAGGGAGTCTCCATGGCGACCGGCGACGACCTGCGGGCGGGCTACGTCGACCTTGCATCCACGGACCGCCACGTCTACGCGCTGTTCTCGGGGAACGTGATGGGAGAGGCGGGGCAGCAGACCTTCTTTGGACGGCAGGTCCACGTGTTCGACTGGTCGGGGAGGATGGTGGCGCGGCTGGAGCTGGACGAGCCTGCGCTTACCATGGCGCTGGCACCGGATGAAAGCCGCCTCTACACCGTCCGGCATGAACCGCAGCCATCCGTGGTTCGTTACGATCTCCCTCGTCTGCCGGATGGCGGCGGGCCGGGCTCCGTTACCGCAACAGGAGGTGTCGAGTGACCAGATTCGCTTTACCCGCGGCATCCATCGCGGTGGCGGTGATCGGGATCTTTGCGCCCGTCTCTTTCACGCAGCCAACCGGGCCAAGCGTTGCGGCCGCCGAGTGCGACACGTGTTGCCGCCAGGTCGGCGCCACCTGCGTGGTGTGCGGCAGCGACGAATGCGTGGCTCATTCGGGCTACTACAATGGAAAGACAGGCTCTGGCGGCTGCGATCCCGAAATCACCTGAAGCCAGGCGTTACCATGACGATCCTTCGACTCGTTCGCGCGTCTGCATTCACCGCCTGCGGGGTGGCAGGGGTTCTGGTGCCGGTGCGTTTCTCGACCGCGGAGGCGGGAACACCTTCGGTCGCCGAATGCACCACGTGCTGCTCCCGCCCTTCTACGCTCTGCGTGGTGTGCGGGAAGAAGTGCATTACGGTAGAAGCCGCCTACGACAATGGAAGCGGCGCCTGTCCGCAATGAGAGGTACTGCCCATTCCCCCACGTGGTGGCAACCATGGTGATACGAACGCTTCTCGGTCTCGCCCTGTCCCCTCCTTCCCGTTTCGGTCGCGGCGCAGCATGCGCCACCGCAGCTTCCGGCGCCTCAACGGGAGCAGGGCATAACCGTCACCATCGCGGGCCATCTGCTTCCCAGCCCTTCCGGCGCGCTGGCCGTTCCGCTCCCGCTGCTGGAGCGCCTGACGCAAGAGCGCGCGCTGCTGGCGCTGGACACCGCACCGGTCGAGGGCCGCATCGTGGTACAGGCGCGCTTCGGATTCTCCGACGTCGCCGCGTTCCAGCGGTGGTACACGGACGCGGCGACCGTACAGCTTCTGGCCTCCTTCCGCGCGATCACGACCGGTGGGTCGTTCGAGACGTTCGTCTCCTACCGCCCCCGTCCCGAGCCGTGATCCGCCGTCCGCGCCGAAGGTTTTTCGTTGCGGCGGCCGCGACGCTCGCCGTGGTCGTGCTCGTGCGCACGTTCGTCATCCAGGTCTACGGAATTCTGACGCCGAGCATGACGCCCACGCTCCTGCCCGGAGACTACGTCATCACCAGCAGTCTGATGATGGGCGGCAC
Organism: Longimicrobium sp.; assembly: GCA_035759295.1. Taxonomy (GTDB): domain Bacteria; phylum Gemmatimonadota; class Gemmatimonadetes; order Longimicrobiales; family Longimicrobiaceae; genus Longimicrobium. The sequence continues at coordinate 4,535 of DASTVC010000767.1, forward strand.
GGTGCCCGGAACCCGGCTCGCGACACCGCGCTTCCGCGATCCCGTGCGGGGACAGGTCGTGGTCTATGGAGAAAAGAAGGGAGAGCCACCCGTGCGGATCATCAAGCGCGTGATCGGCCTTCCAGGCGACACCGTCGGGATGGTCGATGGCAGGGTGGTGCGGAATGGAGTGACGCTCGACGAGCCCTATGTCTCCGCCATCGCGCGCGAGGACGAGCCGCTGGATTTCGAAGGGCCCTACGGCGTCGCCTGGCACCTTGCCGCGCTCCCGCGCGGCGTGTCGCGCGACCAATACCGGCCCACACGCGACCGTTGGGGCCCGCTGATCGTGCCGGCCGGGCACTACCTGCTCCTGGGCGATCATCGCGACGAATCCCGGGATTCGCGCATGACCGGCTTTGTCCCACGCGACCAGATCCGCGGCAGCGTAGTTGCCGTCTACTACTCGGTTGCACCCGGGCGGCCGCGGTTTGCCCACGCGCTTACGGCGGCACGTTGGAGTCGCATCGGTCACCGCGTGCGGTAACGCCCCCGAGCCGGGAGTAACGTACGGCGAGTACACGTTCCACTGCCTGTACCCGAAGTCCGGATCTGCTCCACCGTGCAGGGCTGCTCCGGCGGCGGAAGGTGCTGAGCAGTGAGCTTGGGAGAGGAATGCAAGCGGCCCCACCGAATCTCGGCGGGGCCGCTTTCGTCGCCCACGGCGTATACAGTCGATCGGCCGATCTATCCCCCCACCTGCGAAAGCGCGCGGAGGCCGCCGCTGCCGGCGTCGCTGCCCTGCACCAGCCAGTGGCGCTCGGGCTTGATGGCCAGCGTATGGCGGATGAGCGGCTCCAGCGGCTCGCCGGCGCGCAGCGGGTCGCGCAGGTTCGTCTGCAGGTGGCCGAACAGGCAGGGGCGCAGCTGGCCGTCGGCCGTGAGCCGCATGCGGTTGCAGCGCTCGCAGTAGTTGTGGCTCATGGGCGTGATGACGCCCACCGTGCCCGCCGCGCCGGGGAGCGCAAAGTAGCGGGCCGGCCCGTTCCCCGCCGGCCCGGCCACCGGCTGCAGGTCACCGATGCGCCGCACGTTCTCCAGCATCTCGTTGGACGAGACGAACTCGTCGGCGCTCACGCCCAGGTTGTCGCCCGTGGGCATGACCTCGATGAAGCGCACGTGCCAGGGCCGCTCGCGGGTGATGGCCGCGAAATCCGCCACCTCGTCGTCGTTGCGGCCACGCATCACCACGCAGTTCACCTTGATGGGCGCGAACCCCGCCCGCTCCGCCGCCGCCAACCCGCGGAAGATGGCCTCCGCTGAGCCGGCCCGCCGCGAGATGGCGTCGATGCGCTCCGGCCGCAGTGAATCCAGCGACACGTTCACCCGGTCCACGCCCGCGTCGCGAAGCTCGTCCGCCAGCTCCTCCAGCAGCACCGCGTTGGTGCTCAGCGCCAGGTCCTCGATCTGCGGCACCGCGCGGATCATCCGCACCAGCGCGGGCAGGTCGCGGCGTACCAGCGGCTCGCCGCCGGTGATGCGGATCTTCCGCAGTCCCACCCCCGCCATCACCCGCACCACCTCCGCGATCTCCTCGTACGACAGGATCTCGTCGCGGCGCAGCCAGGGCAGCCCCTCTTCGGGCATGCAGTAGACGCAGCGCAGGTTGCACTTGTCGGTGACGGAGATGCGCAGGTACTCGATGCGCCGCCCGAAACCGTCGGCCATGGGCCCGCTCTGCGGCACCGGGCGCACGGGCGCGACGGGGATGCCGCCCAGCTGCACCAGCCCGCTCATCGCGCCGCCTCCGCCGCGGGGGTGAACCCCGGGACCCACTCCGTCGCTCCGTCCACGTATCCCTCGCGCTTCCACACCGGCACGCGCTGCTTGAGCTGCTCGATCACGTAGCGCGACGCCTCGTACGCCTCCGCCCGGTGCGGCGAGGCCACCGCAATGGCCACGCTCGCCTCGCCGATCTCCAGCCGTCCCACGCGGTGCACCACGTGGATGGCCCCCGTGCCGAACCGCGCCCGCGCCTCGTCGGCAATCCGCAGCATCTCGCGCTCGGCCATGGGCGCGTAGGCGCTGTACTCCAGCTGGCTTACCGCGCGCCCGTCGTTCTGCTCGCGCACCACGCCCCAGAACAGCAGCGCCGCGCCGTCCGCCGGGCTCAGCGCGCCACCCAGCATCCGCGAGGGATCGATGGCGTCCTCCGTAACGAGGGCGAAGTTGCCGTCCACCGTCAGCCGCCCGCCACTGGGGGGATGAACGCCACCTCGTCGCCGTCCGCCAGCTCCGTCGCCAGCGGCGCATAGTCCATGTTGATGGCGACCACGGGCTTTTCCGGCAGCCGCGCCAGCCCGCCGCCGCGCGCGCGCAGGCTCCCGACCAGGTCCGCCACACGGGCGCCGGAGGGAAGCTCCACCGCCAGCTCGTCGTGGCCGGCCATGTCGCGGTAGGTGGCGAAGAACAGGGAGCGGATGATCATGAAAGACAGTGCGAAAGTGCGAGAGTGCGAAAGTGCGACAGAGGACCCGGCATCCCCGACATCAAGGAATCGGAAGGTTTTACGGCGTCGCGCTTCGCGCGGACCCCTCACCCCCGGCCCCTCTCCCGCAAACTGCGCGGGAGAGGGGTGACGCGAGAGGCCGGCCACGGAGCGGCATTGGAGCTACCTCGCGGAGCGACCACCAGCGGCACAAACCCGCGGCTACAGTCCGCGAAGGCGGACTTCGTGATGTTCCAGCCGCGGTTTCAACCGCCCAGGGCAAAGCCGGCCGCGCACATCAAGATAACGCGGATTGGTGCTGGCCGGATACACCGCCGCCCCGCACGCGTTCGCGCGGGGCGGCGTTCACCCGTTCACCCGTTCACCCGTTCACCCGTTCACCCGTTCACCCGTTCACCCGTTCACCTCACCCGGCGCCGGACGCGCCGGGGCCGGGGCTGCTCTGCCGGACCTCCTCCGGCGGCGCCAGCGTGCTCAGGAACTGCGACAGCTCGTGGTGAAGCCGGCTGGTGGAGCCGCGCACCATCGTGCGCCCGTCCTGCGCACCCGTGCCGATCGTCAGGTCGCCGGCCTCGGTGCTCAGCTTGATGTGGTGATCGCTGGAATCCTCCTCGAATCCCGCGTACTGCGTAAGCCGTAGCGTGAACCACTCGCGGGCCCGCTGAATCACTTCGGGCGCCGGCACGTCGGTAAGCACTTCCTGGATCAGCATCGCGGTCTCCGTGTCTGGGCTGGGTTGCGCCCGCGAAGTGGGCAGGATGGGTGCCACTCCCGCGCCGGTCGCGGGTACGAACGCGCGCAGCCGCTGCGCGACCGGCTGCCCGTCCACGCGGGAGCGCTGCGTGCCCGCCAGCCCGGGACGCTCCGCCGCAAACGCGCGGAAAGGGGATCCGTGGCGAAAGGCCGCCGAGCCGATTTCGCGGCGGCGGGAACGCCATCCGCACGGGTACGCGATGTTCGTCACAAAAGAATCTACAGAAATTCCACCCTACCGTTTTTCAACGACTTACATCTACAGCGTTGCCACTTTTATTTCGTGAAATGATAGGATATATTTGGAACATACGGTCGGACGCTCACGTACAACGAAGCGACGACAGAGTCCCCGCCGGCTGTACGGCGCGGGGAATTGCACCCAGAGCGGCCCCCGACGGCCCCCAACCGGCACAGCGGCCGGTTCGGGGGCCGTTTGCGTCCGCCAGGAAAGGAGGTACCCGTGATGTCTTCCCAGCCCATTCGGGCCCCGTCGCACGAACCCGCGCCCGGCCGGCTGCTGCGCCTGGCCGCCAGCTGCCCCCACTGCGGATCGCGCCCCGCCGTGCGCGTCGCCGCCGAGGTGGTGCAGGCCATGTCGGCGCATCCACCCGGCGCGCGGCTGGCCACCTACCAGTGCCAGCGCCGCCGCTGCGGGGCCATCTTCGACCTTACCGCGCAGGCCTTTCAGCAGGCGACGTGAGGCGCACGGGTTGACGGAACTGTTGTTCCTGGTTAGCCTGGATGGAGAAGGATGAGAGAACGGGCCGCACAGGCCCCTCACCGGCACAGCGCCGGCGGAGGGGCCTTTTTCGTTTCCGCGAATCCGCGCCTCTTCCCCGCCCGACAGGCAGACGGATGCCGCGCCGCGATCCGTGCGGCGCCGCGAATCCACCAGGCTGGGCGATGCGGAAGCCCCGGCGGCCGTCCGGAGAGCTTCCACGCCGCGAACCCCATGAGGACGATGATCCTGACACTCCTTCAAACCGACCCGCCCGGCGTCCCCGGAGCGGAGGTGCTGCCCGGCCAGCCCGACGGCACCGTGGAGACGGTAGGGCTGGCGCTGCTGGCGTACGGGCTGGTGCAGGTGCTTTCGCGCGTGCTGGACAAGGTGCTCACCGCCCGCGCGGCGGAGCCTTCCGCCTCCCCTCCCGCCGCACCCGCGGCCGGCGGCTTTCGCGACGAGGACCGCCGCCGGCTGGAAAAGTCGTTCGAGATGCTGACGGCCGAGCGCGAGCGGCTGCTGCGCCTTGAAGAGGCGGTGGGCTCCATCCACGAGCAGACGCGCTGGCTGGGCGAGCAGCGCAACCGCACCGACGCCTCCGACGGCCAGCCGATGTGGAACTGCCGCGCCCGCGCCATGGTGGACCAGCTGAACACCCAGCAGCGGCTGGTGGGCCAGGCCCTCGACGAGCTGCGCGCGCTCAACCGCCAGAACGAG
>DASTVC010000768.1:0-10510 GCA_035759295.1 Longimicrobium sp.
GCCGGTATCGTAGTGGGTATTGTGCCGCGAGTGGTTGCTTCGCACGGCAGCCGCTGCGCGCACCGGTGACGGATGTTCGCGTCACCCCTCTCCCGCGCAGTTTGCGGGAGAGGGGCCGGGGGTGAGGGGTTCGCGCGCAGCGCGACGCCGTAGAACCCTCGGCTGCACGAGAACGGCCCCATGCGCCTGATGCCACCGCCCTCCCCCCTGCTAATGGATTCGATCCCGAGCCGCACACCGTTCCCATGATCCGCTTCTCTATCCGCCGCCCGGTTGCGATCGGGATGCTGTACGCGGCGCTGGCCCTGCTGGGCGTGGCGTCGTGGCTCAACGTGCCCGTGGAGCTGCTGCCGGAGACGGAGCTGCCGCGGCTGCGCATCACGGCGCAGTGGCCGGGGGCGTCGCCGGAGGTGACGGAGGCGTTCCTCACCTCGCCCATCGAGGCGGCGGTGCAGCAGGTGCGCGGGGTGGAAAAGGTCACCAGCACCTCGCAGGAGGAGCGGGGGGTGATCGAGGTGGAGTTCGGGCGCGAGGTGGACATGGACTTCGCGCGGCTGGAGCTTTCCGAGCAGCTGGCCGCGCTGGACGAGAACCTTCCCGAGGGCGCGTTGCGGGCGGTGGTGGAGCCGTACGTGCTGGAGGAGTTCGAGAGCCAGAGCCGGCCGTTCCTCAGCTACACCCTCACCGGCCCGTTCACCCCCGAGGCGCTGCGGACGCTGCTGAAGGAGCAGATCGTCCCCGAGCTGCGGCAGGTGGAGGGGGTGGCGGACGTGCAGGGGTTCGGTGGGCGCGAGCGGGTGCTGGAGGTGGCGCTGGATGAACGTCGCATCCTGGCGCTGGGGCTTACGCCCGACATCGTGCGGCAGAAGGTGAACGGGCTGGAGGACGTGCGCGAGGCGGGCGTCATTCGCCGCGGGGGGATGCTGTACACGCTGGCCGTGCGCGAGAATGCGGGCTCCGCGGCGCGCATCCGCCGGCTGCCGCTGCTGACGGACAAGGGGCGCGTCGTCCGGCTGGAGGACGTGGCGGTGGTGCGCGACACCTACGAGGAGGCGCGCACCTTCTACCGCATCGACGGGCAGCCGGCGGTCAGCTTTCAGGTGGTGAAGGAGATCGGGACCAACGTGGTCGCGGTAGCGGACGCGGCCAAGGCGCGCATGGAGCAGGTGGGCGCGCGCCTTCCCGGCGGCGCGACGGTGATCCTGGACCAGGACGAGAGCGAGGCGGTGCGCGCCCAGCTGACGGACCTGCGCGGGCGCGCGCTGTCGTCGGCCCTCATCGTCTTCATCGTCCTCTTCTTCTTCCTGCGCTCCTTCCGCTCGGCGGCCATCGTCTTTTCCAGCATCGCCTTCGCGGCGCTCATCACCCTGAACCTCATCTACTTCGGCGGGCTGACGCTGAACGTGCTGACGCTGATGGGGCTGGCGATGGGGTTCGGGCTCATCATCGACAACGCCGTCGTCGTGCTCGAGAACGTGTTCCGCCACGCGCGCACGGCGCCGGACGCGGAAGCCGCGGCGGAGCGGGGGGCGCGGGAGATGGTGCTCCCCGTCCTCGCCGCGACGCTGACCACCATCATCGTCTTCATCCCCTTCGTCTACCTGCAGGGTGAGCTGCGGCTGTTCTACGTGCCGCTGGCGATCGTGGTCGGCTTCACCAACCTGGCGTCGCTGCTGGTGACCTTTTCGTTCACGCCGGCGCTGGCGGGGCGGCTGCTGGGAAGCCGGGTGCGTCGGATTCGCGAGGCGGCGCGCGAGGAGCGGCCGCCGCTGTACACGCGCGTCTACGCGGGGCTCGTGGGCGCGACGCTGCGGCGGCCGTGGGTGGCGGTGGCGGCGTCGCTGGTGGCGCTGGCGGGGAGCGGCTGGCTGTTCGACAAGTACGTTACGCGGGGGACGGTGTGGCGGCCCTGGTACGAGGAGGACTCGTACATCCGCATCAGCTTCGACCTGCCGCGCGGCGAGGAACTGGAGCGCACGGACGCGCTGGTGCGGTACTTCGAGGACCGGCTCAAGGCGATGCCCGAGGTGGCGCGGTTCACCACCAACGTGTACCCGCAGGCGGCGATGATGGAGGTGGAGTTCCCCGACTCGCTGCAGGAGACGTCGGTGCCGCTCTCGATCAAGGAGCAGCTGGAGGCGTACAGCCACCAGTATGGCGGCGCGGAGGTGCGGGTGACGGGGTACGGGCCGTCGTTCTACGGCGGGGGCTCGTCGCCGCCCAACTACAGCATCCAGGTGCTGGGCTACAACTACGAAAAGGTGCGCGAGATCGCGGAAGACCTGGGGCGGCGCCTGCAGAACTTCTCCCGCATCCAGGACGTGGACACCAATTCGTCGGGCGCCTGGTTCGAGCGCGACAAGGCCACGGAGGTGGTGCTGAACGTGGACCGCGCGGCGCTGGCGGCGCACGGCCTCACGGCGCGCGAGGTGGTGGCGCGGGTGAGCGCGGCGGTGGGGCGCAACGGCCAGCGCGGCTTTCTGCGCGTGGGCGACGAGGAGGTTCGCTTCTCGGTGGCGCTGGACGGGCACGAGCGGCTGGACGTGCAGGAACTGCAGCAGCTGCCCATCCCCGCGCCGGGCGGCGGGTCGGTGCGGCTGGCGGATGTGGCGCGGGTGGGGGAGCGCGAGGTGCTAAGCCGCATCATCCGCGAAGACCAGCAATACCAGCGCACGGTGAGCTACGAGTTCCGCGGGCCCAACAAGCTGGGCGACAAGGTGCACGAAGCGGTGATGAAGACGACGGCCGTTCCCGCGGGCTACACGCTGGTGGGGCGCGAGGAGTGGAAGTGGTCGGACGACGAGCGGCGGCAGATCTACGGCGTGCTGGCGGTGTCGCTGATCCTGGTGTTCATGGTGACTGCGGCGTTGTTCGAGTCGCTGCGCCAGCCGCTGTGCGTGCTGCTGACGGTGCCCATGGCGCTGATCGGCGTCTTCCTGACCTTCTTCTTCACGGGGGCCAGCTTTACGCGCGAGGCGTTCATCGGCGTGATCATGATGGGCGGCGTGGTGACGAACAACGCCACGCTGCTGGTGGACCACATCAACCAGCTGCGCCGGGAAGCGGGGATCTCCCTGCACGACGCGGTTCTGCGCGGCACGCTGGAGCGGGTGCGGCCGATTCTGATGACCAGCGCGGTGACGATCCTGGGCCTGCTTCCGCTGGTGATCGCCAGCGAGGCGGCGGACGCCAACATCTGGAACGCGCTGGGCTACGCGCTGCTCGGCGGCCTCGCCAGCTCCACCGTCCTGGTGCTGACGGTGACCCCCGCGCTGTACCTGCTCTTCGAGCGCGGCCCGGAGCGCCGGCGTGCGCGCGTTGCCGAGGCATCTTCCGAGGCGGCATAGCTCCACGGCAGTTTCACGCGGAGACGCGAAGGATAAAGAGAGAGGCGCGGATGAAGGGGATTCTCATCCGCGCCTCGTTCGTTCCTTCGCGTCTCCGCGTGATGGTTTTCAGGGCGCGGCGGCCAGCCATTTCTCGCGGGCGGCGCGCTGGGTGGGGGTGACGGTGGGGAGATCGATGAACTCCACGCGCGTCCGCTCGTATCCGCCCATGACGAAGTCGGCGGTGACGGGCTGGCCGTCGCGCAGGACGTCCAGGCGCACGCGGTCGCCTACCTTCAGCGCGCGGAAACGGGTGATGAAGGCGCGGCGGTCGGGGATGGCGGCGCCGTTCATCGCCACGATCGCGTCGTGGGTGCGCAGGCCGGCGCGGTGCCAGGCGCTGCGCGGATCGGCGACCAGCAGGCGCGGCGCGGTCTCGCCCGGGCGCTCGTACGCCCATACGCGCAGGTCCGGCTGCGGCCGCCCCTCGGCGTCCACCACCGGCTCCTGGCGGATGCGGGCGGCGAGCCCCAGCGGGCGCACGGCGGCGTCGAAGTCCAGCCGCTCCGCGCCGCGCACGTGCCGCGCGAAGAAGCCCGATAGATCGCAGCCGCAGACGGCGCTGGCGGCGCGCTCCACGTCCGCGCCGGTATAGCCGCCAGGCTGGGGGTGCTCCGCCAGCAGCCAGCGCATCACGTCGTCCAGGCTCCTCTGGCCGCCGGTGGAGTTGCGGATCACCAGGTCCAGCACGGCGCCCGTCAGCTCGCCCTGCAGGTAGTGGTCGCCGCCCAGGCCGTCGTTCGCCTCCGGGCCCTCCTCCGCCATCCATCCCGCCTGCTCCGGCGAGACGGAGCCGATTCCCGGGTTCTCCAGGTAGTTCTCCACGTGGGCGGCCAGCACCTCCAGCCGCGGGGTGCGGACCAGGCCGGCGCGGCGCTGCAGGACGTCGGCGTAGTACATCGTCACCCCCTCGCTGAACCAGAGCTCGCGCGTGCGCCCCGGCGGCCGGTGCGTAAGGCCGCCCCATCCCGCCGGCCGCAGCCGCACCAGGTTCCACGCGTGAAAGTACTCGTGGGCGATGGAGAGAAGCACGTCCGCGCGGTCGCCCGCCAGCTCGCCGCTGGGCGCGCCCACCGTGGTGGAGCTCGCGTGCTCCAGCCCGCCGTACGCGCCGTCCTGCAGCAGAAAGACGAACTCGCGGTAGGGCAGTCCCCCGAACATCGAGCCCGCCTGGTGCGCCATGCCGTGCAGCGCCTCCACCAGCGCCACCGTGTCGAAGGACACAGCGTCCGGCCGCGGCCAGTACGCCACGCGGTGCTGCACCCCGTCCACGGAGAAACTCCAGCGCCGCAGCCGACCAATGAGCACGGGGCTGTCCAGCAGCGTGGCCACGTCCGGCGCGGTGAAGCGGTGTCCGTCTCCGGCGGATTCCAGCGCGGTGGCCGCGTCCCACCCGCTCGGCAGACGCAACTCCACCCGCGCGGGCGCCGCCTCCGCGCCCAGCACGTACATCCACGCGTGCGGGCCGCCCACCAGCCCGCCGGTGGGCGCGAGGAACGGCGTCCAGCTGGGCCGCACCTCGTCCAGGGAGGGGAGCTCGATGCGGTAGCGGACGGCCAGCGCGCCGCCGGGCGAGTGGACGCGCCAGACCATGCTGTCCTCGCGCACCACCTCCGCCGGCCCCGCGGCGGTCGAGGCGGTGAACCCGCGGACGTAGCGCCAGAAGCGGTCGTCGTACTCGGGATGCGCGGCCATCGCCAGCCGCACCGTCGATGGCGCGTTCGGGATGCGCATCTCCACCGTCCACCCGGAGAGATCCGCCGAATCCACCGCCAGCACGTACTCCACCGTATCCTGCGCGGCGGCCGTCACGGGAAGGAGGAGGGAGATCAGGAGGATGGCAGCGCGCATGGCCGGGATGGGAAGCAGGGAAGGCTCGACCGTCGAAAGGATGCAGAGGATGATAACGCCCATCCGCCCGTCCGCGATGGTCTCCCGCCGCCGCGAAGCTCGTAGTGCCGCTGGATGACGGTGCCAGTGGGGCGAATCCCCCTTAGATTCGCCCCCGGGCTGGTTCCGATGAACTCTCTCCGACAGACGCCTTATGCCTTACATGCGCTTCGTGCTGGATGACGGGACGGAAGTGGAGATGGAGACCGACACCGAGCCCACGGGGCTGGACAGCCGGCCGACGATGCGCGGCGGCGGTCCGGTGGCGGGGGCCCAGCGCTCGTTCCAGGAAGCGATGGGTGCGATCAAGAAGACCATCGGCTCCACGATCGTGGAGCTGCGCGACGCCTTTCCCGACCGCCCTGACGAGCTGGAGATCGAGTTCGGCATCAAGGCGTCCATGGAGGCGAACGGACTGATCCTGGCAAAGGCCGCGGGCGAGGCCTCGTTCACCGTCAAGGCACTGTGGAAAAAGTCGGGAGCGTCCTCCGACGGGGCGTGACACCGAATCCTCCAGCTCAGTGTGCGGGATCGGCATGGGTTCAACGCAGAGAGCGCAGAGTTCAAACGAGAGAGCGCAGAGGACTGACCAAGGGTCCTCTGCGCTCTCTCGTTTCTTCTCTGCGCTCTCTGCGTTCGATTTTCAGTGCTCCGTGTTCAGATCACGCTACGCCATCCGCCTGTAAACGATTGCACGCGCGGCGGCATCAGACCTCCACTTCGACGATGCCGGCCTGGTACTGGGCCAGCAGGCGGTCCAGGCGCGGGCGCGAGATGCCCAGGATGCGCGCCGCGCGGCTCTTGTTGCCGCCGGTGTGCGCCAGGACGCGCTCCACGTGCCGCCGCTGCGCCTGCGCCAGCGTGCCGATCTCGTCCTCCTCGCCTCCGGACTCGGGCGCGTGCTTGCCGTTGCTCCCCTGCAGCGCGAAGTGCTCGGGCGTCAGCGCGGGGCCGTGGGCCAGCACCACCGCGCGGGTGATGGCGTTCTCCATCTCCCGCACGTTCCCCGGCCACGCGTGCTCCTGCAGCAGCTGCATGACCCGCGGCGGAATGATGCGCACGTCCTTGCCCAGCTCGCGGGAGGCGCGCGCCAGCAGGTGCTCGGCCAGGATGGGGATGTCCTCCTTCCGCTCGCGCAGCGGGGGAAGGTTGATCTCCACCACCCGCAGGCGGAAGTACAGGTCCTCGCGAAACTGGCCGGAGCGGACCAGCTCTTCGATGGGGCGGTGCGTGGCGGCGATCACCCGCGCCTGCGTCTTTCGCGGCCGCTCGCTCCCCACGGGATAGAACTCGCGGGCCTGCAGCACGCGCAGGAGCTTGGCCTGGAAGGAGAGGGTGGTGTCGCCGATCTCGTCCAGGAAGATGGTGCCGCTCCCCGCCAGCTCGAACTTGCCGCGCCGGTCGCCCAGCGCGCCGGTGAACGCGCCCTTCACGTGGCCGAACAGCTCCGACTCGAGCAGCGACTCGGCCAGGGCGGTGCAGTTGATGGCGACGAAGGGCTCGCCGCTCCACGGGGAGTAGTTGTGGATGGCGGTGGCCACCAGCTCCTTGCCCGTCCCCGTCTCTCCGCGGATGAGCACCGGCGTGCGCGACGAGGAGAGCATGCCGATGAGCTTGTAGATCTCGATCATCTGCGGCGAGCGGCCCACGCCGGCGTCCACCGGCCGGGGGGCGGGCGCGCCCTCGGCGTCGGCGGTGCCGCGGCGGCGGGCGGCGCGGTCGCGCAGGCAGCGGTTCACCACCAGCTCCAGCTGGTCCACGTCCACCGGCTTGACCAGGTAGTCGTACGCCCCGTTGCGGATGGCGTCGATGGTGGTGCGCATGTCCTCGTAGCCGGTGATGACGATTACGTCCACCTCCGGCATTCCCTTGTTCACCGCGTCCAGCAGCTCCAGCCCGCTCATGCCGTCCATCTGCACGTCGGTCAGCACCACGTCGGGAGCGTACTCGTGCAGCATTCCCAGCGCTTCCTCGGCGCTGGCGGCGGTGCGCACCTCGAAGTTGGCGCGCATGAAGTGGAATTCCAGCGCCACCAGCATGGCGGGATCGTCGTCGACCAGCAGAAGCTTTCGGCTCACGGGGAGGATGGGGGTGGGGGTGTCGCACGGCGGCGCCTTTGGCACGCGCACGGCGCAAGGGCCGAACCGCCGGCGCCGGGGCGCGGATCTCCACGCCGGCCGCGGGTTTGCCGGATCCCGGCCGGCGCGCGGGAGGGTGGGCCGCCGCAATGAAACGTTGCATTTGCAACGCTTCGATGCAACCTTGTCGGGACCGCGGAAGCAGGCCGGCGAGTCCGCAAACTCTCGCCAAAGGATACTGGGGTGGCGCGCGTCGTCCCTGGGATGATGAGCCTCGGTGGTAGAGAGTGTTGCAGACTCCCCAAACGTCGACTTCCTGAGGGAGGCGCCGCGCCGCACCTGCTTCCAGTGATGCAGCCCGGCGCCGACCGAAGAATCTCGCCCGCATCACCGAGGGGCTGGCCTCGATGCTCCGAAGCTGGCTCCGCGGCGGCGGAAGGAGATCCTTCGGTCGCGCGCAAGCGGCGGCGTGATTTCAGGTCATGCGTGGCGCTCCCTCGGGAAGTCAACACGCAGGGTCAACCCTTCGATCAGCGGCGCCGCCACCCTCTCACGTCCCCGCTGACGGCCGGAGGCACCAGCTGGGCGTCTTTCCGGGCTCCGCGGCGCGGTTGCGGCCCCTGCCCACGGTGTCGGGCGCGTGCTCATTCGCCTGGCCGGGCGTCTCGGTCATGATGGGATTGGGCGGCGGCGTGTAGAACTGGCAGCAGCCGCTGGCGCACGCCATCCATCCGTAGGTGCCGCCGCCGTCATTCTCTTCGTCGTCCTCGTCCTTCCCCTTGCCGGCCGGCGGGCCGCCGGCGGTGGTGGAAACGGGGACGTTGCGGGGCCGCCACTTGGCCTCAGGGCGGTTTCCCCGGTGCACGTCGGGGCAGTAGTAGAACATCCAGCTGGAGTCGGGCGCGACCACGGCCTGGCCCTGGTCGTTCCGGTAGACCATGGTGGCCGGGCCATTGGGGGTGCTGGCGAACATGAAGATGCTGTCGTTCGCCTGGATGGGATCCTTCCACTCGGAGCTGTCGCTGGGCGTAAAGGCGCTCCGGAGCACCAGGATGCCCAGGATGCGCTGCCCGCCGTTCAGCGAGTCGCGCTGGGTGCAGTAGGTGGTGGCTTCGGGAAGAATCGTCATCTCCACCATCTCGCAGTTCTCGCAGAGCTGAACCTTCTGGGTGTTGCTGTCCGGCAGGACCTGGTTGGGAAAGGTGAGGCCCAGCGAGTCGACCAGGTACCGGCTCAGGACGTCCCACGGGCCCTTGAAGCGCGCGGGGTCCACGGCCGGCGGGGTGGGGCAGTCCTCGCCCGCGGCCCGCGCGGCGGAAGCGGTCGCGTCGGCCGTGCGCGCCGGGGAGGCGTCGTCCGCGTCGCCTCCGCCGCCGCAGGCGCACAGGGCCAGCGCCAGCAGCAGCCGGCGTCCGAAGCGCGCGGCGGATGGGGACGGGGTCAGGGAGCTTGGCATTGTCGGGCTCTCCATGATGGGGGGACGGATCAGGGGCCGGGCCCCCGTCGGGGCCGCCCCGCAGTCGCGGGACGGCTCCGATCGAAAGACGGGGTCAGGTGGTCAGGCACCAGCTGGGCTTGACGCCGGCCCCCTGGTTCCGGCCCGGGCCCACGGTGTCGGGGGCCTTGGGACTGGCCTGCTCCGGCGTCTCGATCGTGATGATGGGGTTGGGCGGCGGCGTGTAGAACTGGCAGCAGCCGCTGGCGCACGCCATCCACCCGTAGGTGCCGCCGTCGCCGTCGTTGTCCCCGTCATCCCCGTGGTCCCCGGCCGTCGGGGGCTGGGGCGTGGCCGGAATGCGGGGCCGCCACCGGGCCTGGGGCACCTTGGGACTGATGTGCCCGTCCTGGCAGTAGTAGAACATCCATGCGCGGGAGGGCGCCGGCTTGCCGGAGCCGTTCTGGTTGTAGACCAGCGTGGCCGGCCCGTTTACGGAGTTGGTAAAGGCGAGCAGGCTGTCGCCCGGGCTCAGGGAATCCCACCCGTGCTGCGCGGGGAAGGGGGCCAGGACGATGAAGATCCCGGTGATGCGCTGCCCCGTCCCGCCCAGGTCCGAGGGCGCCAGGCAGGGCGTCAGGTTGCTGGCGCGGATCTCCACGGGGATCGCGTCGCAGCTGGGGCAGAGCCGGACCGTGGTGGTGTCGTCGTTGCCGCCGATGTCGGGAAACGAGACCGCGTGCGCCGCCAGCGAGTCGATCAGCGCCTGCCACGGGCCGTTGAGCACGGCCTGCGAAAAGGCGGGCGGCGGGCCCGTGCAGGTGTCGGCCGCCGCGGGGGCCGCTGCCGCCTGGGTGGTCGCGGCGGCGGACGAGTCCGCGGCCGTGGCGGCCTTTTCGCCGCCGTCGTCGCCGCCCGATCCGCCGCAGGCGCACAGCGCCAGGGCGAGCAGAAGGCGGCTGCCCAGACCGGCCAGGCCGGAGCGTCCTGCCAGTGACGTTCGCATCTTCGTATCCCTCCATGGGGGTGATGGGACGGATCCACGCCGCACGGCGCGGGGGACCCCGGGACCGGCGCGCCGGGAAGGGTGCGCGGGGATGGCAGGCAACCTACACCGCGCGCCGGACAAAACAAACTGTTTCAATCTGCTCCCTCCGGACGGATGATCCGGCCGAAGGCCGCTGGCGGTGCCGGGAGTGCGGGACGGATCGCGCGCGGACCCGGATCGCCGTTTTGCCGATTCCGGCACCCGGGCCCCGCTTGCGCCTCCCCCGTGGCGCGTACAGTATGGGGGCGCCCGCTCAACCTTGTTTCCCGCGGCTCTCAACCCGCCCGAAAAGCTGCCCATGTTCGTGCTGAAAGTGCTGGGAGGTGCCGCCCTGGAGCGCGGAGGGGTGCCGGTGGCCGGGCGCGCCGTGCACCGGCGCCGCCTGGCGCTGCTGGCGCTGCTGGCCTCCGCGCGGGGGCGCATGGTGCGGCGGGAGCGGCTGATCGGCTACCTGTGGCCCGAGCACCCGGGCGACGCCGCGCGCCACCTGCTTTCCGAGTCGCTGTACATCCTGCGCAAGGCGGTGGGCGAGGACATGTTCGTCTCCGCCGGCGACGAGATCGCGCTGGACCCCGCCACCGTGCGCAGCGACCTGGCCGACTTTCTTTCCGCGCTGGAGGCGGACGATCCCGAGCGCGCGGTGGCGGCGTACGGGGGTCCGTTCCTGGACGGC
>DASTVC010000769.1:0-9828 GCA_035759295.1 Longimicrobium sp.
CGACCGTGTGCGGCGTCCCGAGCGGCGGCGTGTCCGCAGCCGGAAAGACCTGGTTCCGAAACACACCATCGCCAGCCCAAACGCCACCGCAATCCGTCGCGATCGAGCGGCGTGGCTTCAATGCCTTCGCATCAGCGTCGGACAGGGTGCGGACGCGCCGTCGCATGGGACGCCCCACACCCTTTGCCGCCGAGTCCGCGGAGGCGGACTTCGTGAACTTGTAGCCGCGATTTCAATCGCCCCAGACGGAATCGACGGGTCTCGATCGTTTCTCCCAAACTCCGCGCCGCACCCCCTAGGCCGCGCCGGCGATGCGGATGGCGGGGATGGTGGGGGGGACCGGGCCCGCGGCGGCGGCCCACTCGGCGGCGAGCTCGCGCAGGCGCAGGCAGTCGCGGCTGGCGCCGGCGGCAAAGAATTCGGCGCTGGCTTCGGACAGGTGCGCGCGCGCGTCCTCGGCGCGCCCCGCGTCGTGGTGCAGCAGCGCGATCTGCTCCAGCGCCTCGGCGCGCTCCAGCCGCAGCCCCTCGCGCGTGGCCAGCAGAAGCGAGCGCGCCAGGTGCCCCGACGCACCCGCGGGGTCGCCGCGGCGCCGCGCCAGGATGCCGCGGAACCGCGCCGCCTCGGCCAGCTCGGCGGTGTTCTGAATGCGCTCGGCCATGGCCTCAGCCCGGTCCAGCACCTCTTCCGCGGCATCCAGCTCGCCCACGTGGATCAGCGGCTCTACGCGGTTGATCAGCAGCATGGCCGTGATCCCCGCGTCTCCCACCTGCTCGGCCAGCTCCAGCGCGCGGTGAAAGAACAGGTCCGCCTGCATCCACTCGCGCACGTCCGACGCGAGCATCCCCAGGTTGTTGTAGCCCAGCAGCGAGGCCTGGGCGCTCCCCGTGCGCACCGCCGCGGCGATGTTCTCCAGGTAGTAGGTAAACGCCGCGTTCAGGTCGCCGCGGATGTTGGCCACCACGCCCAGGTTGGCGCAGGCAAGGCCGATCAGCTCGTCGTCGCGCACCGCCCGCGCCTGCTCCAGGGCCTCCTCGTACAGGTCCGCCGCCTCGTGGATGGCGCCGGCCACGTAGCGGATGGTGCCCAGGATGTTCACGGCCCGCGCCGCCTCCAGGGGAAGGTCGCAGCGCTCCGCGATCCCGCGGCTCAGCTCCGCCTGCTCCTCAGCCTCTTCCAGCAGCCCCAGCTCGCGGAGCATGCGCGCGGCACCGCGGCTGGCGTCGGCCATGCCGCGCACGCTGCGCGCCGCCTGCGCCTCGGTGAACGCGCGGGCGTAGGCGTCGCGCGCCGGCTCCCACTCGCCCCCCCGCTCCAGCGCCGCGGCCTCCGCGGCAATCGTCTGCAGTGCATCCATCTCTCTCGTCCAGCTCACGGGTACGGCGTTACGTCCCGTCCCTGTTTCCGCCGATCAGGTATCCGCTCAGGTGCTGCAGCGGTGCGCTCACCGTCCGCCGTCCCACGTCCACCGTGCTGGGCAGCGCGGCGATCACGGAGTCGTTGCCGTCCACCTGCAGGATCTGCAGGTCCCTGAAGCCCCGCGGCATGCCGCCGCAGCGCGCGAAGCTCAGCGTGAGCGTCGCGGGTTTTTCGAAGGTCGTGCCGTCGGGTCCCAGCTCCACCCGGATGCTGGTGGAGGCCACTTCCATGATGGTAAGGGTGGTGCGCGCACCCACCGCGTCTTTCGGCACGAAGAGCTCGTGGCGGTACGCCACGAGCGTGCCGCCGCCCGCGCCGATCGGCTTTGCGTCGAATTGCCCGTTTCCACGGCCGCACACCACCGCCTGGGGCCTGCCGGACACGCCGCCGCCGTTGTCCGGTACGGGGGCGCCCTGGCTGGCGCACGCGGCGGCCAGCAGCAGCGGCAGGGCGCGGAGCGCCAGGGTGCGCGCGGAGGGATGATGGGTGCTGCGCATGATGTCCTCTCCCATGTGTGAGTGCCGGCGGTACATTCGCCGCCGGCGCGGGCGCTTCCGCGGTGGGTCGTGTGGCCGTCTCCCCGCCTGCCCCGCGGTCGGGGCTACTCCTCCGACCGGTTTCCGCCGATCAGGTATCCGCTCAGGTGCTGCAGCCCGGTGGTGGTCACGGTGCGCGTCTCGGCGTTGACCACACTGGGCATCACCCGGATCACCTCCGTGGTTCCCTGGCGCACCTCGACGACGCGCAGGTCGTCGAACCCGGCCGGCAGCCCTCCGCAGCGCGCAAAGCTCAGAACGAGCGTGGCGCTGCGTCCGAACGTCGTGCCGTGCGGCTCCACCTCCACCCCGATGTGTCCGGCCGCGCGCTCCGTGATGGTAAAGGTGGTGCGGCTGGTCACCGCCTGCGCCGGAAGGATGAGCGCGTGGCCGCCCACCGTGATGGTGCCCCCGGCGGCGTCGACCCCCGCCGCGGCGGACTGGCCGGTCCCCTGGCCGCACTCCACCGGCTCGTACGTGCGGGCCGCCGACGGGCCGTCCTTGCACGCGGCCGCCAGCGGCAGCACCAGCAGCGGCAGGACGCGAAGGGGGGCGGATCGGCGGGACCGGGGTGTGCCGCGCATGTGGGACCTTTCAGGCGTTCAGGAGCGCCGGGGCGTCCGCCGCCGGCGTGGGGACCGCGGTGGGCGCCAGGGGAAGCCGCAGGATGAAGGTAGATCCCACGCCCGGCTCGCTTTCCACCCGCAGGTCTCCGCCCAGCAGCTGCGCCAGGCGGCGGGAGATGGGCAGCCCCAGCCCGGTGCCGCCGCGCGTGCCGGCCACCTGCTCGAACTCCACGAAGATGCGTTCCTGGTCCGCTTTCGCGATGCCGGGGCCCGTGTCGCGCACCCGCAATTCCATCCAGCGCACCCCGCCCGCGTCCGCCACCGGCGCCGCGGAAAGGGTGACGGACCCGCGCTCGGTGAACTTGAGCGCGTTGGAAAGCAGGTTCAGGATGATCTGCCGCGTGCGGTCGGGGTCGGTGCGCACGGGGGCCGTGGCCTCGTCCACCCGCATCTCCAGCGCGATCCCCTTGGCGGCCGCCTGCGGCTCCACCGTCGCCATGGCCTCAGCGACGACGCTGCGCACGCCCGCATCCACCAGGTTCACCGCCATCTTGCCGGCTTCCAGGCGGGCGTAGTCCAGGATCTCGTCCACCAGGTGCAGCAGCGTGCGGGCGCTGGCGTTCGCCTTTTCCAGCTGCGTGCGCACCGGGGCCGACACCTCGCCGGACACGCCGTCCAGCACCAGGTTCTGCCGCCCCAGGATGCCGTTCACCGGCGTGCGCAGCTCGTGGCTCATCGCCGCGAAGAAGCGCTCCTTGAGCTGCGAGGTGCGGTGCAGCTCCTCGTTCGCGCGCTGCAGCTCCTCAGACCGGTCCGCCAGCGCCGCGTGCAGGCGCGCGTTGTTGATGGCCACCGCCGCGTGCCGCGCCAGCGTGAGCGCCAGCAGCGTGTCGCGCGCGCTCACCGGGTAGGGGTCGCGATACCCGACGACCAGCGCGCCGAAGGTCTCGCCGAAGAGCGTGAGCGGCACGCCCAGCCCCACCTGCATCCCCTGCGCGTGGTGCAGCGCGCACCCCTCCGCCGTCACCTCCGTCCCCGCCTGCCCCAGGACGACGGGCTTCTCCGAGCGGATCACGCGCGCGGCGAACGGGTCGCCGTCGGGCTCAACGGGGCAGGGGCGCAGGCCCACGGCCGCGGGGCAGCGCAGCTCGCCGTCCTCCACCGTCTGCACGATGGCGTAGTGCGCGCCCAGCAGCGTGCGCGCAAAGCGGGCGACCAGCGACACCACCTCCTGCGGGTCCAGCGTCTGGTTGGCGGCCAGCCCCAGCACGTCGAGCGCCTCCATCTCCTGCGCGCGCTTGCGGTAGCTCTCGCGCTCGTCGCGAGCTTCGCGCAGCAGGCGCTCGCGCACGGCGGCCTGGCCCAGCGCCGTGGCCGCCTCGTCCCACTCGCTCAGGTCCTCGCCAAACGCGCCGGCATCGGCCACCAGCATGAGCGCGCCGGCGTGCGTGTCGCCCAGGGGCAGCAGCAGCGCCTCGGCGTCGGGGTAGCGGGTGCCCGCCGTGGGGCTGAGCGCGGCGACGGGAAACACTTCGGGCTGGGTGACGTGCAGCGCCATGGCGCCCAGCTCGTCGGGGAGCTCGGCGCCCACCGGGTGCTCGCAGACGCGCAGGGTGGCGTCGCTTCCCACCCACACGGCGCAGTGCAGGGGAATCTGATCCTGCAGCACGCGCACAAGCGCGGCGAACGCCGCCTGCTGGGTTGGCGTGCGGTGAATTTCGAGTGCGAGGCGGCAGAGGTCCATCGTTGTGCGCGGGTGCGGGAGGGAAAACTGCGTCGCATCCGCGAATGCGCGGGTACGGCACACGGCACGTTTGCGTGCGCGAGGCAACACGAACCATGCCACTCCGCACACTTGTGAAAGGCCGCATATCTGCTGCGGTCTTCGGATTCGGTCGGAAGAAGGTGGGGCGGAAGTGGGGCGAGTGGGACGTGTTTACCCCCGACCGCTACCCGCTCAAGGGAAACGCACGGAAGGGCAAAGCGATGAAGTAAAACTGTTACAGCAACAGATTGGCTTCGCGGAGCCCGCAGGTCAACCCGGATCTTCCGCGGGGCATCACGACTGCCGGGGATCTCTCTCGCCGGGCCGCTGAACGAGCCAGGCCACGTCGCCGATGTCCGGTGCGGCACCGAGCTGGATGAGCTCGCCGCGAATCCGCTCGATGCGCCCCTCGGGGCTGCCGGTCCATTCCACAAAGCGGCCGTCATCGAACTGCCCGACCGCGATTTCGGGATCCTCCAGCAGCGCCGCGACGACGGCGACGATCTGCTCCGTGCCGACGTCGTCGCCGTGCTCCTTCAGCACATGTGAGATCTGCCACAGCCCCACGTAGTCCTCGGCGCACTCCCGCCGAAAGCCATGTACGATCTCGTCGAACCGGGACATGTATGAGGTTGCGACCGTCGCCAGGCTTACGCCGCCTCGCCCTGAATCTCCCGCAGGATGGCGGAGCGCTCTTCTTCGGAGGGGATGTGCCGCGCGAGAACCTCGGCCGTCGTCTGCAGGATGCGTTCGGAGAACAGGCGGGCCGTATCCTGCCGGAGCCCCTGCCCCACGTAGAACTTCAGCAGGGCGTCCGGAGACATGTCTCGCGTGTCGGCCACGCGGCGGACCATCTCCAGCGTGTCCGAGGGAATCGACAGGGTCACGGTCTCAGAAGGGCGTCGACGGATGCGAAGCGCCCCGGGCTCGTCAGAATTGCTCATACAGTTTTCTTTCCGCGCGTGTCGCCTGGCGTGCGGAGATGATCCGCGTGCGGTTCAGCCGATCCGTATGCACCACCAGCAGCAGACGTTGCGCCAGCGAGTATCCGAGCAGGAAATCCCGCCCCTCTGGTCCGGACGACGCATCGCCACCCTGGCAGAACGGATCGAAGAAAGCTTCAGCCGCTTCTTCGAAGGTGACGCCGTGCTTCTCCAGGTTCAGCCGCGCCTTGTCTGCGTCCCACTCGAACGTGACGCCCTGAAGCCGGTAGGTAATGTCCATCGATCAACGATGGGTGAAAACCGGCCGGACAGCAAGGCGCCGTGATTCTCCGTCACCGCATGCACAGTTCTCACGGCTCACCCCGGAAGATGCCGACGGTGACGTTGCCGGCGGCGTCGATGCGGCCGCGGTACATGCCGGTGCTGTTGAAGGGCATGGTGAAGTTGCCCTGCCGGTCCATCGCGATAACGCCACCTTCGCCCTGCTGCGCCACCAGCTGCCGCATCACGATGCTGTCTGCCGCGGCCTGCAGCGGCAGCCCGCCGTACTCCATCAGCGCGCAGATGCTGTGCGCCACCGTGTTGCGGATGAAGAACTCGCCGTGGCCGGTGGCGCTCACCGCGCAGGAGCGGTTGTTGGCGTACGTCCCCGCGCCGATGATGGGCACGTCGCCCACGCGCCCGAAGCGCTTCATCATCATCCCCCCCGTGCTGGTGCCGGCCGCCAGGTTCCCCTGCTGGTCCAGCGCCACCGCGCCCACCGTCCCCCACTTGCGCTCCTCGGGCACCGAGTACCCGCTCGTCCGCCCGGCGCGCGCGGCGCTGTCGGCGCGCAGGCTGTCCTGCATCCGCATCCGCTCCCACTGCTGGCGGCGGTTGGGCGTCATGAAGTAGCTCTCCTCCACCATCTGCAGCCCGTTCTGCCGCGCGAAGGTCTCGGCGCCCTCGCCGATCATCATCACGTGCGGCGAGCGCTCCATCACCGCGCGCGCCAGGTCGATGGGGTTGCGCACGGTGTGCAGGCCGGCGACGGCGCCGGCCTTGAGGGTGGCGCCGTCCATGATGGCCGCGTCCAGCTCGATGCGCCCGTCCGCCGTGATCACCGCGCCGCGGCCGGCGTTGAAGAGCGGGTTGTCCTCCATCACGTTGATGGCCGCCTCCACCGCGTCCAGGCTGGTGCCGCCGCGCGCCAGCACCGCATGCCCCGCCCGCAGCGCCTCGGTGAGCGCCGCGCGGTACTCCGCCTGTCGCTCCGGCGGAACGCTCTGGGGCGTCATGGCGCCCGCGCCGCCGTGGATCACCATCCCCCAGCGGGGCGGCGCCACCATGGTCCCGCCCACGTCCGTGGGCCGCACGCCGGAGAGCGGCCCCGGCTGCGACGCGGGCTCCGGCGCCGGGGTGCAGGCGGGAATCGCGGCCAGCGCGGCCGTCCAAAGGAATCGTGCGGTGCGGCTCATGGCGTCCTCGGCTCCATTCCATGCTGCGGATGCGGTTTCGCACCCAATCTGCGCGGCGCGGGCGGCGGGCACAACGCCGGTTCAGGATTCAGTATTGCCGGTTGATGACGATGTACGGGGGATTTGCATATCCTACGCTTTCGCAGCACGTTGCACCCTCCGCCCGCGCCGGATCGATCTGCTTTCCGGACCATGAGCACCTCCGGTCCGCGTCGATCGCCTCTCCCTCGCGTCACCCCTCTCCCGGCCGGCTGGGCGAGAGGGACCGGGAGTGGGCGCTCCGCGCGCGGTGCCACGCCGCTGCCGCTCCGCTCCGTCGTCCACTCCCACGCCGTTCCGCTCTGCCACCGGTCTGCTACACACGACTGTTTTCCAATCCCCCCGTCCGCATTAACATGCGCATGTCGAGGGCGCGGCTGTTCCCCGGCGCCCGTCGTCTCCCCGTCGGCACCCCACCATGTCGTCTCGCCTGGCGGACCGGCTGGCCGCGCTGCGGCGCCAGCGGTTCGTGGGGCGCGAGGCGGAGCGGACCGTGTTCCGCGCCGCGGCCTGCGCCCCGCAGCTTCCGTTCAACGTGCTGCACGTCCACGGCCCCGGCGGCGTGGGCAAGACCACGCTGCTGCGCGAGTTCGCCGCGCTGGCGGTGCAGGCCGGCGCCGCCGCCGCGCAGCTGGACGCGCGCAACCTTGACCCCGCGCCGCCGGCGTTCGAGGCCGCGCTGGCCGCCGCGCTGGGCGCTCCCGGCGCGCCGCCGGCGGAGACCATGGCCGCGCGCGGCGGGCGCCACGTGATCCTGGTGGACACCTGCGAGCTGCTGCGTCCGCTGGACGGCTGGCTGCGCGAGGACTTTCTCCCCCAGCTGCCGGACGAGACGCTTACGGTGCTGGCCGGCCGCGACGCGCCGGGCGAAGGGTGGCGCAGCGATCCCGGCTGGCAGGCGCTGGTCCGCACGCTGCCGCTGCGCAACCTGGGCCCCGACGACGTGCGCGACTACCTGGCGCGCCGCGACGTGCCGGCCGAGCAGCACCAGGCCGTGCTCGACTTTACGCACGGCCACCCGCTGGCGCTCACGCTGGTGGCCGACGTCATCGAGCAGCGGCCGGGGCAGGCGTTCACCGCCGCGGACTCGCCGGACGTGATCGGCGCGCTGCTGGAGCGGTTCGCCAGCAAGGTGCCCACGCCGCGCCACCGCGCCGCGCTGGAGGCCTCGGCGCTGCTGCGGGTGACCACCGAGCCGCTGCTGGCCGAGGTGCTGGGGATCGACGACGCCGGCGAGCTGTTCCGCTGGCTGCGCTCCGTCTCCTTCGTCGATTCCGGGCCGCTGGGGCTGTTTCCGCACGACCTGGCGCGCGACGCCCTTTCCGCCGACCTGCGCTGGCGCAACCCCGACCGCTTTGCCGAGCTGCACTCCCGCGCCCGCGGCTACTACGCCCGCCGCCTGGGCGAGGTGGGGGAGCTGGAGCAGCAGCGGGTGCTGAGCGACTACGTCTTTCTCCACCGCGACAACCCGCTGGTCAAGCCGTTCATCGACTGGGGCGACACCGGCACCGGCGTGCCGTATCCCCCCCGCCCCGAAGACGCGCCGCGGCTGCGCGAGATGGTGGCGCGGCACGAGGGCGAGGCCTCGGCGCGCATCGCCATGCACTGGCTGCGGCGCCAGCCCGAGGGGTTCCTGGTCATCCGCGGGGTGCACGGCGAGGCCGCCGGCTTTGTCGCGGCCGTGCGGCTGGAGCAGGCCACGGACGAGGACCGGCGGACGGACCCGGTGGCCGGCCGCGCGCTGGCGTACCTGGAGTCGCGCGCCCCGCTGCGTCCGGGCGAGCGGGCCACCTTCTTCCGCTTCTGGATGGACGCGGAGCATTACCAGGGGGTGGGTGCCACGCAGAGCATGGTCTTTCTCAAGGCGGCGCAGCACTACCTCACCACGCCGGGGCTGGCGTTCAGCTTCTTTCCGCTGGCCGACGGGGAGTTCTGGGCGCCGTTCTTCGGCTACATCGACCTCTTTCCCGTCCCCGAGGCCGCGTACGGGGCGGGCGAGCGCTCCTTCACCGTCTTCGGCCACGACTGGCGCGCCATGCCGCCGCTGGCGTGGCTCGACGTGCTGGCCCGGCGCGAGCTGGACACCACCGCCGCGCCGCAGTCCGCCGCCCCGCCGCCCCCTCCCGCCGCGCCCGTGCTGGACGAAGCCGCCTTTCGCGACGCCGTGCACGAGGCGCTCAAGTGCTTCACCCGGCCCAGGGAGCTGCGCTCCAGCCCGCTTCTGCAGTCGCGCATCGTGGCCGCGCAGGCGGGGGAGGGCGCGTCCGACGCGGAGCGCGTCCCCGTGCTGCAGGCCCTGCTGCGCCGCGCGGCGGACACGCTGCGGGCCAGCCCGCGCCAGGAGAAGTGGGCGGACGCGCTGCGCTACGGCTACCTGGAGCCGGTGTCCACGCAGGAGCGCGCAGCGCAGCGCCTGTACGTCTCCTTCAGCACCTTTCGCCGCCACCTGAAGGCGGGCGTGGACCACGTCGCCGAGACGCTGTGGCAGTGGGAGGCCCGCGGCGCGCCGGACGGATGACCGTTCACGGCGGGACGGGAAGGCTCGTGCCGATCCGCTGGAAGAATGGCCTCACGCAGAGTCAGCAGAGTCAGCAGAGTTCGTGTGGTGCGGGCCCCGGGCTCCATCTCGTCCCACGCAGGCATCGGAAAGGATGGACAAGCGGCACGGAGCCGGGGCAGCGCCTCGAAAAAACTCGACTCGGTTGACTCTGCCGACTCCGTGTGAGACCGATTCTCCGATTTCTGTGTGCACTGAAGGAAAGATGGTTTCACGCGGAGACGCGGAGGTGAAGGGAGAGGCGCGGAGGGAAGATCGAGACTGCTCCGCGCCTCATCAGTTCCTCGCGCCTCCGCGTGATGCGTTGTTTCGCGGTTCCTCCGTCTGCACACGGAACCAGGAGAAATGGTATCAGGCGTGCGTGGCGGCGCCTTCCTCCGCGAGCGGCACCGCGGCCGCGAGCGCAATCACTTCCACCCGCACCGGCACGCCGTTCAGCGCGGCGCTGCCGGTGAGGGCGTCGAGGAACTGGTCGTCGGTGACGTCGTTGGCGCTGGCGCCTGGGTGGGCGGCGGCGACGGTGGCCCCGAGCCCCGCCCGCCCGT
>DASTVC010000770.1:0-5994 GCA_035759295.1 Longimicrobium sp.
GGTGCGACGACGGCGCGGCGCTCACCGGACGATCCGCAGCTGGCCGACGCGGAGCGCCGGGGAGCACGTTCCCACGTCGCACAGCAGCTGGCCCGCGCGGCCGCACATGGCGTTGGCGCGAAAGCGCGGCGCGTCGCCGGCCTCTACCACGCGCCGCAGCACGCCCGCCTCTTCTTCCACCCACCCGCCGGTGAGGAACTCGCCCGTGCGCGCGCCGCCCTCGATGCGCTCCGCCAGCACCACGCGGGCGGAGACGCCGGCGCGGCTGAGCCCCGCCTCCCCCAGCCGGCGCAGGTAGAGCCCGCGGCCCACGCGGTCCACCATCTCCCCCTCGTCCGCGTCGCCGGGGGCGCACACCAGGTTGGAGATGCGCGGCAGCGGTGGATGCCAGGCGCCCGCGGCGCGCCCGTTGGCGGTGGGAAGGGCGCCGCTGGCGCGCGCCGTGTCGGCGGTGTGCAGCTCGCCCACCACCACTCCCTCCCGCAGCACTGGCGTGGGGCCGAGGGAGCGCACGCCCTCGTCGTCGTACGCGTAGCACGCGGCGCCGCCGGGGGCGCCGGGATCGTCCTCCACGGAAAGCGCCTCCGACGCCAGGCGCACCCCCAGCGCGGGGGGCGCGCCGGGCGCGGCCTCGGCCAGGTGGCCCACGGTCTCGTGCACCAGCACCGCGGCGGCGTCGGGCCCCAGCACCGCGTCGTACCGCCCCGCCTCCAGCGGCCGCGCCCGCTCCAGCGCGCCGGCCATCTCCCGCAGCTCTTCCTCCGCCCCGGCCGCCAGCCACCCCACCCCGTCGCCGGCGCCGCTCCACCCCAGCGGCCACGCCGTCCCCCCATCCGCCGAGATCAGGGATCCCGTAAGCGCCCAGGTGAAGGAGGGCCGCACCGGCGCGTCCAGGGTGTTGCCCGCGGTGCGCCGGTGGAAGGCGGCGGCCGAGTAGGCGAGCCGCACGCGTCCGCGGTACGGGGCCACCAGCGCCTCGATCGCGCCGGCCACCGCGTCCAGCGCCACGCCGGGAGCGGGGGACGAAAGGCGCGGGCCCCATCCCGCCGGCGGCGGCCCGCCGAAGCGGTGCTCGGCCCCGCCGCGCTCCCGCACGCGCCCGCGCTCCACCGCCATCTCCAGCGCGCGCGGCGGGGCGCCGCCGCACGCGTGGACCGTGCGGCAGAGGCCGCGCTCGAACCAGCCGGCCTCGCCCGGGCGGCGCGGGCTCGCCACGTTCACTCCGATCCCGGCAGAGGACGACGTCCGCTCATCTCGCTCGGGCGTGGGTCAAGGTTCTCAAGATCGCGCATCAGGTAGTGCAATCGACTTGATCCAGTGCGCTCCGGGGAACATCCACCGATCCGCGTCCTCTCCAAAAAACGCGGATGGCCCCCTGCCGCGCTTCCATCCCTCCCCCGGTCCCGCGACCTCTCGGGAAGTCCGGCGTGCTCCCGACCGGAACAGTCCACCGACGCTGCGCCCGCGCCCGATCCATCCATCCGGAACCCGGATGCGCCCTGACGCACCTCGCGCGGCAGGAGAAAACTCTGCTGACTCTGCTGACTCTGCGTGAGGCCAATCTTTTTGTGGACTCGGGATGATCCGCTCGCTTTCCTCCGCCGCGAAGAGCATTGGGCATCCTCCCCCAAAAACGCGGATGGCCCCCTGCCGCGCTTCCATCCCTCTGCCGTTCCGGCGACCTCTCGGGAAGTCCGGCGCGCTCCCGACCGAAGCAGCCCACCGACGCTGCGGCCGCGCCCGATCCACCCATCCGGAACCGGATGCGCCCAGACGCACGTCGCGCGGCACGAGAAAACCGCGTTGCCTCCGTTGACTCCGTGAGGCCCCATTCTTTTGCGGATCCCGGATCACCCGCCCGCCGCCAGCAGCGCCTCGGTCCGCGCGCCGGTCCGGGCGTCCTCGTTCGCGGCGGGCGCCTCGGCGGGGATGAAGATCTCGCGCGGGGCGCCCTTGCCCAGGAAGCGCGTGGCCATCGACCGCCCGTACGCGCCCGCGTAGTGAAAGACCAGCGTTTCCCCCGGCTCGGGAAGGGGAAGGTCGATGCCGCGCGCCAGGAAGTCCTGCGAGTAGGTGGAGTTGCCGCACACCCACACCGGCCGCGGGTGCACGGCGCGGCCCCCGGCGCCCTCCGCGAGCTCGCACGGGTGGCGCGCGTGGTCGGGGTACAGCAGCGGGCGGGGGAACTGCGCCACCGAGCCGTTGGTCCCCACGAAGGCGCGGTCGCCGCGCACCTTGCGGTCTACCACCTTCACGAAGTAGAAGCCGCAGTCCGCCGCCAGCCAGCGCCCCGGCTCCACGTACAGCTGCAGCTCGCGCCCCAGCCGCCGCTCCAGCCGCCGCACCGCCCCGTCCGCGCCCTCCGCCCACCCCTCCAGGTCGAACTCGTCGCCGTCCAGCGTGTCGGGAACGCCAAAGCCGCCGCCCACGTCCAGGTAGCGCAGGTCGGGGAGCGCGTAGGCCGCCGCGCCCAGCCGCTCCAGCCCCTCCAGCAGCGTCTCCGGCCGCATCACCCCCGTTCCGAAGTACGAGTGCGCGCCCACGATCCGCACGCCCCCGCGCCGTGCCGCGGCCACCGCGTCCGCCAGCTCCGAGGGAAGGAGGCCGAAGCGGTAGCCGGGGTCGAAGCGCAGCGCCCCGCGGTCCAGCGCGCTCCCCACGTTCATCCGCACCCCGATCTCCGCCCCCGCGGCGCCGGCCTCCGCCAGCGCCCGCACCTGGCCCACCGAGTCCAGCACCAGGTTCACCCCCAGCGCCACGCATTCCCGCATCTCGTCCGGCAGCATGTTGCTGGCGGCGTACACCACCCGCCCGGGGGCGAACCCCACCCGCAGCACCCGCTTGAGGTGCGCGGGGGAGTTCACGAACACCCCCACCCCGGCGTCGCGGACGCAGGCCAGCACCGCCGGGTGGTCGTTGGCCATGGTGGCGAAGAACAGCCGCCGGCGCGCGATGGGGAGCGCGGCCAGCCGGCGGGCGCGGCGCCGCAGCCGCCCCAGGTCGTATACGTACGCGGGACCGGGCGCCTCCACCCCGGCGCGCCGGACGCGCGGATCCAGGGCGCTCACGGGGCCACCTGCGCCAGCACGCCGCGGTCCCGGAAGCGCCGCAGCAGCTCCGCC
The DNA here is from genome assembly GCA_035759295.1 of Longimicrobium sp. GTDB lineage: Bacteria > Gemmatimonadota > Gemmatimonadetes > Longimicrobiales > Longimicrobiaceae > Longimicrobium. The sequence continues at coordinate 3,123 of DASTVC010000770.1, forward strand.
GCCTCCGCGCGCTCCACCCCCCCGTCCGCCTCCAGGGCGTCCAGCAGCTCGCCCGCGGGGCGGGGGCGCTCCGCCAGGTCCAGCAGGCGCAGCCCCGCGGGGCCCACCTGCAGCGTGGACATGAACCCCGGGTCCGTCTTGGTCACCACCACCCAGCGCTCCCGCCCCTCTTCCAGCCGCTCCGGCGCGCCGCCGCCCAGCAGCGAGCGCAGGTCGTAGCGGATCCGGCGGGCCACGTAGCCGCCGCGCCGCCCCACCACCGCCCCGTCGTCCGCCTCGTCGCGCGACGTCGCCGGCGCGGGGTCGGGGAGCGCGCGGGCCTCGAGCTTGGCCCGCTCGTACGCCGCCAGCTCCGCCACGCCGGAATCCGCCAGCCCCAGCCGCACGATCTCGCGGTCCACGAAGTCCAGCAGGTCGTACGCGTCGCCCTGGTGGCGCAGCCGCGAGGCGGGGCGGCGGCGCGCGTTCTCCGCCTCGATCCAGTCCACCCAGCGCCCGTACCAGTCCAGCGCCGAGGCGTAGTGGGGAAGCAGCAGCGGCCACAGCGCCTTGAGGACCACCATGTGGCTGGAGATTTCCTCGCTGGCGTCCACCCACCGCTCCGGCACCCAGGGGGTGGCGTAGCGGAACTGGCTGGCGAACAGGTCGCGGTTCTCGTCCCGCATCCGCCCGTGCTCCTCCGCCGCCCCCTCCGCCAGCGGCAGCTCGATGTACTCCGCGCGGCGGGAGATGGAGTCGGCGTGGGCGGCGAACATGGGCGCCTCGTGAAAGGGGCAGAGGGTGAACAGGTGCGCCCGGAACCCGCCCACCCGCAGGAAGTCGAAGAAGCGCTCCAGCGTGGCGCCCAGCGTCTCCGGCGTCTCCGTGGGCTGCCCCACGATGAAGCCGGTGATGGGGCGGATGCCGGCGCCCGCGGCGGCCGCCACCACCGTACGCGACCACTCCAGGTCCAGCCCCTTGTGGATCTCCTCCTGCCCCTCCCGCGAGCCGGCCTCGATGCCGAAGTACATCTCCACGCACCCCGCGCCGGCCATGGCCTCCAGGGTGGGGGGATCGATGATGTCGGTGCGGGTGCTGCACGCCCAGGTCACGTCCAGCGCCTCCCCCCGCAGCCGCTCGCAGAACTCCAGCGTCCACCGCTTGTCGCAGGTAAAGATGTCGTGGGAGAAGTTGACGTGCGTGCGCCCCCACCGCTCGCGCACCAGCCGCAGCTCGTCCACGATCCGGCCGATGGACTTCATCCGGAAGCGGCGGCGCCAGAAGGGCGCGGTCGCGCAGAAGGTGCAGCGGAAGGGGCAGCCGCGGCCCACGTCCAGGTACAGCGGCGCCCCCGCCGCCATGTCGTACGCCTCGAAGGCGGGGACGGGGAGCGTATCCAGGTCCGCCACCAGCGGGCGCTCGCCCCCGTGCACCACCGTCTCTCCATCCCGCCACACCAGCCCCGCCGTGCCGTCCAGCCGGCGCCCCGCCTTGAGCGCGCGCAGCAGCTCCACGAACGTCTCCTCCGCCTCCCCGCGGGCCACCATGTCCAGGAAGGGAAAGCGCTCCAGCAGCGGCCCCGCCAGCGGCGACGAGCCGGGCCCGCCCAGGCACACCGGGGTGCGGGGGGACAGGCGCTTGACGGCGCGCGCGGTGAGGACGGTGTGCGGAAGGGAGTCGGCGTCCGTCATCAATCCCACGAAGTCGTCGCCGGCCTCCAGCGCGGCGGTGGCCAGGCGCTCGTACAGGCGCTCGTCGTTGGGAATGCGGCCGTCGTTCAGCAGGCCGTTCACCTCCACCACGCGCACGTCGGCGCCGGTCCCGGCGTGGTCGGCGGCGGCCTTGAGGGAAAGGAGGCCCACGGGGACGAACGCCTGCATGCGCGGGGGGTCGCCCGGCGCGGCGTCGAGCGAGGTGGAGCCGTGGTCCAGGTGCAGGCTGGTGGACAGGGACACGCGCATGGCAGGGCCCTCAGGCGGGGGTGGCGGCGGCGCCGGCGGCGGCCGGCTCGGGGAGGGGGACCACGGCCACGCGCGGCTCGGCGCGGACGTGCTCGCGGAACAGCTCCTCGCGCCGCAGCACGCTGAGCTTCTGGAACTCCGACATCCCGCACTCGTGCAGGGTGCCGTGGTGCACGCTGCTGCTGCCGGGGCAGCGGCCCGTGCAGAAGTACTTCTCCTCGTCCAGCGGGCACCCCTTGCAGGCGGAGCGGAACGAGTCCCAGGTGATCCCCCGGATCTCCCACTCGTCCTCCCACACCTGGGCAAAGGGGCGCATCTGCACGTTGCCGCCGCAGAGCACCCGCGCCCCCGAGCAGGTGGTGCACGGGTACACGTCGCCCGACGAGTCCACGTAGCATACGCCGCGGCCGCTCATGCAGCGGCGGGTGGCGTAGACCATGGTGAGGAGGAAGTTGAACACCTTGCCCGTGCACAGACCCAGCTTGCGGTCGCGCACCCGCTCCCACTCCTCCTCCGCCAGCCAGAAGCGCGCGGCGGCCTCCACGTCGGCGGTGGTGTTCTGCATCTCCCGGTACAGCGCCCCCCGGCCCATGGGGGAGAAGGGAACGCTGCGCAGGGAGATGTCGTTCTCCACCGCCCAGCTGATGACGCGGTCCAGCCCGTGCACGTTCTCGCGGGTGGTGGTGGTCATGATGCTGGTGTTGAACCCCGCGTCGCGCACCATGCGCAGCCGCCGCGTCACGTAGTCGAAGTCCGTCTCCTTGCCCCGCCCCTGCCCGTGCGCCTCGTCGATGCTCACGCTGATGAGCACGTCGTCGTTCGGCAGGCGCGAGAGCAGCTTCTCTCCGAGCGTCATCCCGTTGGTGGCGATCCCCACGCAAAAGCCCAGCGCGTGGGCGTGGCGCACGATCTCCACGAAGTCGCGGTGCACG
>DASTVC010000771.1:0-3013 GCA_035759295.1 Longimicrobium sp.
CGGCAAAGCCGGGAGCGGACGCGGTCCGAGTCCAACTCATTGCGCCCTTCGGGGAGAGGTCCGCCGGAAACGGGTCACCTTATCACCCGTTCACCCGATCACCCGTTCACCCCCACACGCCTTTACCAGAAGCCCGGATCGGCGTAAGTTTATGCGCGACAGGTGTTCCCGTCCTCCGGGGGTGCCGGTCGCGCGCAACGCATCATCCGTCCCCCACAGCCTCTCCCCGGCGATGTTCCCCATCCTGTTCGAGATCGGCGGCTTCAAGGTCACCAGCTTTGGCGCGTCCATCGCGCTGGCGTTCCTGGCGGCGGCGTGGCTCGTCGCGCGTGGCCTCAAGCGGCAGGGGGAGAACCCCGAGTACGCGTGGGACCTGGCGGGGTGGGCCGCCATCTGCGGCATCCTGGGCGCCAAGATCTACTACCTGTTCCTGCACTTTGCCGACACGGCGGCGGACCCGTGGGGCGCGCTGCTCTCCCGCTCCGGGCTGGTGTGGTACGGCGGGTTCATCGGCGGCGCGCTGGGGGTGCTCTTCCGGCTGTGGCAGCTCAAGCTTCCCGTGTGGAAGTACGCTGACGCCATCGCGCCCGGCATGGCGATCGGCTACGCCGTGGGCCGCATCGGCTGCTTTCTGGTGGGCGACGACTACGGCGCGCCGACCAGCGCCCCCTGGGCCGTCGCCTTTCCGCAGGGCGCGCCCCCGTCGACGGCCGGCAACCTGCGCGCCTTTGGCGTGGACGTGCCGGCGTCGACGCCCGATTCCACGGTGCTGGCCGTGCATCCCACGCAGCTGTACGAGACCGGGATGACGCTCATCATCCTGGCGATCCTCATCCGGCTGCGGCCCCGGCTGGCCAGCACGCCGGGGCACCTGTTCTTCACCTGGCTGGCGCTGGCGGGGGTGGAGCGGTTCATCGTCGAGATCTTCCGCGCCAAGGACGACCGCTTTCTGGGCGGATTTTCCGTGGCGCAGCTCATCAGCGTGCTGCTGATCGGCACGGCGGCGGCGTTCTGGGTGGCGCTGCAGAAGCGCGGCGAGCGGGTGCCCGCCAAGGTCGCGCGCGCCTGAGCCGCGGACGCCCGGATGCCCATCCCGAACAGCCGGCCGGCGGACGCGTTCCGCCGGCCGGCTTTTCCGTGCCCATGAACCGCCGCCGCTTCGTCGCGCTCGCCGGCGGGGGCGCGCTGGCGGCGCTGGCGGGGGACGCGTGGTTGGTGGAGCCGCGGCGCGTGCAGTTCACGCATCACGCAGTGAACGCGCGCACCTCGCCGGCGCAGCGGGGGGTGAGGTTCGTCCAGATCACCGATCTCCACCTTCAGGAAGTCGGCGGGATGCACCGGCGCATCGCGGCGGAGGTCAACCGGCTCGCCCCCGACTTCATCGTCATCACGGGTGATTCGGTGGATCGGGCCGATCGGCTGGGCGAGTTGAGAGCCTTCCTCGAGATGCTGGATCGTGCGACGCCCAAGTACGCCATCCTGGGTAACTGGGAGCACTGGGGGCGGGTGAACCTGGACGAGCTCGATTCCCTCTACCGCACCACGAACTGCCGCCTGCTGATCAACGACCACGCGATCCACGAGGTCGGCGGCCGATCCCTGCGGCTGACGGGGATCGATGACCTGGTGGGCGGGCGGCCGGACGCGTGGAAGGCGATGGGCGGGCCCGTGGCGGACGGGCACGTGGTGCTGGCGCACTGCCCGGTGCACCGCGACCGCCTGGCAAGCATGGCCATGCCGACGATCATCCAGGCGCCGTCGCCCCCGCCGGTGCCGTTCGGGGACGCGTCGCTGGTGCTTTCCGGGCACACGCATGGCGGGCAGGTGAACCTGCTTGGCTGGACGCCGGTGCTGCCGCAGGGGACGGGCCCGTACGTGCGCGGCTGGTTCCGCGAGCCGGGCGCGGTGCCGATGTACGTCTGCCGTGGCATCGGCACGTCGATGGTGCCGGTCCGCCTGGGCGCGCGGCCGGAGGTGGCGGTGTTCACGATGTGGGTGTAGGCGCGAAAGATTCGCATCGGCACGGCGGATGCGGGCTCTGGCGGATCCCGGCGCGAGACACGGCGCGCCCCACGAGGATCACTGCTCAGCGCGGCTCCGCTCGCGGGCGCGAGCCGCAGACCCGGAGGGTGGATCATGCACCAGCGTCCCGACCGCTGGACCGGAGCCTTTGCGGCGGCGTTTCTGATGATGCTCGCCGCCTGCGACACGCCCAGCGGCCCCTTCGTCGGCGGGCCGAACGGGCGGGCCGTGCAGGAGGTGATCGTGACGCCGGCGGGCCAGACGGTGCAGTCCGGGGCCACGCTGCAGTTCCAGGCCCGCACGGTCATGACTGACGGCGACACCACCAGCGGAAGCGTCGTCTGGAGCGCGACGGGCGGCACCATCACCACCGGCGGGCTGTACACCGCCGGGGGGACGGCGGGCATCTTTCGCGTGGCCGCGCGTGCGCAGAACGGGGTGGCGGATACGGTGACGGTGAACGTGGCCGTCCCCACCACCAATCCCACGCTGGTCGCCGTGGTCCTGACCCCCGCGACGGCGACGGTTCCCACGGGCGGCACGGTGCAGTTCTCCGCCGTCGGGCGATTGTCGAACGGCGGCAACCAGACGGTCGGCATCACCTGGACGGCCACGGGCGGGCTGGTGAGCGGCACGGGCCTCTACACGGCGGGCGTGGTCGTCGGAACGTTCCAGGTCTTCGCCACCGGCCCCGGCGGCCTCGCCGACACCTCCACCGTGACGGTCACCGGCCCGGGCGGTTGAGGCAGAGTCCGGAGCCAGCCCCCGCCAGGAGCGAATGAATTCGCCGCTGGAAAGGCGCGAAATCCGCCTGCGCGGATTGTAGCCGCGAGCGAGGGGCGCGTCGAAAAATCACGAGCATCCGCGGCGAGATTTCTCAGTCGCGCGCCGGGTTCGGAGTCGCCGATGGTGCGGTGCGGCGCTCCTTCGAAATGACACTTTTGCGCGCACATCTACGGGTGTCGTGCTGTTGAAGCCCCGTCCCGGCGCC
>DASTVC010000772.1:0-10396 GCA_035759295.1 Longimicrobium sp.
ACGGGGCTGCCCAACCGCGTGCTGCTGGCGGAGCGGATGCGCGCCGCCGTCGATTCGCTGGCGCACGAGCCCGGCGCCCGCTGCGCGGTGCTGTTCCTGGACCTGGACCGCTTCAAGAACGTAAACGACTCGCTGGGCCACGGGGTGGGCGACGAGCTGCTGCGCCAGGTGGCCGGCCGGCTGGCGTCGTGCGCGGGGCCGGCGGACACCGTGGCCCGCTTTGGCGGCGACGAGTTCATCATCTTCCTTCCCCGCGCCGGCGGACGCGACCACGCGCTGGCCGTGGCCGGCCAGGTGCGCAAGGCGCTGGAGGCGCCGCTGCAGCTGGGGAGCTACCAGGCCTACACCACCGCCACCATCGGCATCGCCCTGGCGGACGGCGCCACGGGCTCGCCCGACGAGCTGCTGCGCAACGCCGACATGGCCATGTACCACGCCAAGGCGGTGGGCAGCGTGCTGGCCGTCTTCGACGGGGCCATGCACCGGGCCGTGATGGAGCGACTGGGGCTGGAAACCGACCTGCGCGCCGCCCTGGCCGGCGAAGAGCTGGGGCTGGCCTTTCAGCCCATCGTGGATCTCGCCACGGGCGCCGTGGTGGGCGCCGAGGCGCTGGTGCGGTGGAACCACCCGCTGCACGGCCACGTTTCCCCGCAGCGCTTCGTCTCGCTGGCGGAGGACACCGGGCTGATCGGCGCGCTGGGGGCGTGGGTGATGGGCGAGGCGGCGCGGCAGCTGGCGGAGTGGCGCGCGGAGCTGCCGGGGGCCGCCGGGCTGGAGGTGAGCGTGAACGTGTCGCCCCAGCAGCTGCGCGATCCCGGACTGGTGGACGCCGTGGCCACCACGCTGGGCGAGCACGGCCTGCCCCCCGCCGCCCTCAAGCTGGAGCTCACGGAGAGCTCGCTGGTGGAGGACCCCGGCACCGCCGCCGGCGTGCTGCGCGCCCTCAAGCGGCGCGAGGTGCAGGTGTACCTGGACGACTTCGGCACGGGATACAGCAGCCTGAGCTCGCTGCACCGGCTGCCGCTGGACGCGCTCAAGATCGACCGCTCGTTCGTGAGCGAGATGGACGGCTCCAGCACCGGCGCCTACCGCGGCGCCGAGATCGTGCGCACCATCGTGGCCATGGCGCGCAGCCTGGGCGTGCGCGTGGTGGGCGAGGGCGTGGAAACGCGCGAGCAGCTGGCCGCCCTGCGCGCCCTGGGATGCGACTACGCGCAGGGCTTCCTCATCTCCCCGCCGCTCCCCGCCGCCGAGTTCGCGGCCACCTTCCTGCGCGGCGACACCCAGTTCACCTGGAGCGATCACCACCGCCCGGGCTGACGCCGCCGTTACGGATGATGCTGGTGATCCAGTGATCTGCTGGTGCGGACGCGCAGGTGCCTGGACCGCCGTATGCCCCGGGCCGCCGAGTCCGCGCAGGCGGACTTTGCGAAGTTGTAGCGGCGAATTCATTCGCTCCTGCAGGCGGACGGCACGGTGTCGGATCAGACTCTCAACGGCCATTATTCGCCCGCGCGGGCCGTCGGCACCTTGCTGGATGAGAATCGCGGATGAGCTTCCGCCGCTCACGGATGTGGCCGGCTCACGCGTCCGGCGCCGGGCCGCGGCAGAGAAAGAAGTTGAGGCCGGAGAGCGTCATCACCGGCTCTCCGCGCTGGTTCAGGACCTCCACGGCGGAGCGTACCAGGCCGCGGTCCGGCTTCGATCGCGAACGGCGCGCCTCGACCACGGTCACGCGCAGGGACAGCACGTCGCCGGGGCGCACGGGGAGCAGCCAGCGCACCTCGTCTACGCCGGGCGAGACCAGCGTGGCGACGTGGGAGAGGTAGTGGTCCGAGTACATCCGCATCATCAGCGCGGCCGTGTGCCAGCCGCTGGCGATCAGCCCGCCGTACTCCGTCGCCTTCGCGGCCTCGACGTCCGTGTGGAACGGCTGCGGATCGAACCGGCTCCCGAACGCCAGCACCTCGTCCTTGTCCACGCGCATCTCGCCGAACTCGTGTACCTGGCCGGGCACGTAGTCCTCGAACCACCGGTCACCGATCGGCGCGGCAAAGCTCATCGTCCCCTCCCATGAACCAGGTTTCCTGACGCCGTTCCCGCCCAGTCTGCGGAGCGGCGCCGTGATCGGCAACCCGCCGCCGCCTCGCACCGCCGCGCGTTTGGGTGTATCATCCACGCAGCCGGAGTCGTGGAAACCCACTCACGCACTCACGCACCAACGCACTCACGCACCTGTTTCTCGATATGCAACCATCCGAGCGCGACGCCGTGCTCCGCCGCGTCGCCGCCGCCCTGACCACCATCCTGCACCCCACCACCGGCGAAGACGTCGTCTCGTCCGGGCGCGTGCGGGAGCTGGACGTGCTGGAAGACGGGACCGTCCGCTTCAAGTTCGCCCTGCAGGCGGACGATCCCGGCACCCTCGTCCGCCAGTCGCGCGCCGCCGCCGAAACGGTGGAGGGCGTGCAGAAGGTGAAGATCGACATCAGCCTCCCCGCCGCGGGCGCGCCGATGCCGAAATCCAAGTCGCCGCTGCGCGCGGGGAACGTGCCCGCGCCCACGCCCAACGCCAGCCTGGTCCCCGGTGCGCGGCACATCATCGCCGTCAGCTCGGGCAAGGGCGGGGTGGGGAAGAGCACCGTGGCGGTGAACGTGGCCGCCGCGCTGGCGCAGACGGGCCGCCGCGTGGGGCTGCTGGACGCCGACATCTACGGCCCCAACGTGCCCACCATGTTCGGCGAAACCCGCAAGCCGCGGGTGATCGGCGAAAAGGGCAAGGAGAAGATGGAGCCGCTGGAGGCGCACGGCGTGCAGCTGATGAGCCTGGGGTTCCTGCTGGAGGAGGGACAGGCGGCCATCATGCGCGGGCCGATGATCGCCGGCATCCTGAAGCAGTTCCTGAGCGAGGTGGACTGGGGCGCGCTGGACGTGCTGATCGTCGACATGCCGCCGGGGACGGGCGACGCGCAGCTTTCGCTGGTGCAGACCATCCGCCTGGACGGCGTGGTGATGGTCACCACGCCGCAGGACGTGTCTACCGGCGACGTGCTGCGCGGCATCCGCATGTTCGAGCGCACCAACACCCGCGTGCTGGGCGTGGTGGAGAACATGAGCGGCTTCATCTGCCCGTGCTGCGGCCAGCGCTACGAGATCTTCGGGCGCGCGGGCGGGCGGCGGCTGGCGGAGCAGACGGGGATCGACTTCCTGGGCGAGGTGCCGCTGGAGATCCCCGTGCGCGAAGGCGGCGACGCCGGTGTCCCCATCGTCGTCTCCCAGCCCGAGTCGCCGGCGGCGGTGGCCCTGCGCGAGGTTGCGGATGCCATCGTGGCCCGCGTGGGCATGGTGGCCGCGGTCGCGTGAGCGGCTGAAGCCGCCGCTGGAACAGCGGAAAGCCCCGCAAACTGCGCAGGGCTTCGTGGCCGCGGGTACGGGGCGCCACGACGACCCTCGTGGCGGCCGAGAGGAGATCCTTCGGTCGCGCGCAGGGTGTGGTGTGGGGGATGGGCCCGTGCGGCGCTCCCTCAGGAAGTCAACGGGGTTTGGGCGGGGCTTGGGGTGAGAGGGCAGCGCCGTATCGACATACGAAAGGGCCGGCGATCTCGACGATCGCCGGCCCTTCGCACGTCGGGCAGCGCAGGGCAGGGAAGCCGTTGCAGGCTATTCCCTATTCCCTGTTCCCTATTCCCTGCAGTTCACGAATCCAGCCACTTACGGTCCGACGCCGGGATCCGCGCGCGGCTGGAGCCGCGCTCGCCGCGCTGCACCAGCTTCACCACCAGCCAGCCCACCAGCACCAGCGGCAGAATCTTCACGGCCAGCGCGATCGCCAGCCCCAGCAGCCCGAAGGCCAGGCCGAACACCATCCCGAAGATGGCCAGCAGCACCGTGAGCACCACAAAGCCCACGACCGCGATCACCACCAGGCCGATCAGCGCGCTCAACATCTTGTCTTCCTCCTCTATCTGCGTACGTCCCAGTCAGTTTCCGAGCGTGGCCGTCAGTCCATCCACTGCACGTCGATGCTGCCCAGCGCCGCATCGATGTTCACCGTCAGCTTGTACCGCGCACTGTCCCAGTTCCGCGAGTACCAGGCCCCGTCCCGGCGCACCATTCCCGCCGGAGAGAAGCGGGTGAGAAAGCCCCCCCGCTCGATCCTGACCCCCAGCGTGCGCGGAAAGCGCAGCGTCAGCGAGCCCAGCCCCATCTCCACCTTCAGGCTGGCGTTGCGGGTCCATGCGCCGTCGAACTCCAGCATGGCCTCGCCCACCCCGCCGTCCAGCACGAACCGCTCCGCCCGCGCGTTCCCCAGCCCGCGCATCCGCAGCCGCGACGCGCCCGAAGCCACCCGCACCGTATCCGCCTGCACCCGGTTGGGTGCCCCGAAGCGGACTTCGGTGTCGCTGGCCCCGGTGGACAGATCCACACTACGGAGAGAAAGCCCTCCGAGTTCCAGGTCCGCCCCGCCCGCGCCGAACTCCAGCGACAGGTCCGTGGGGATCGACGGCGCCAGCTCCATCGTCGCGTTGCCGCCGCGGTTCGCGCGCTGGTTGCGGCGCACGCTTTCCACCCCCAGGCGCAGGCTGCCCGCGGCGCGGTCGTACGCCGTCACCGGGCGCATCTGCCGCTCGTCGTAGCGCATCTGCATGCGGTAGAGCAGGCCGGCCGCCGCGGGGCGCACCCGCAGGTCGCCGCCGCCGTACGCCACCGCCACGTTCAGGCTGCGCTCGCCCTGCGCCTGGCGCGCGGAGGTCACGTTCCGCCACGTCTGCCCCTGCGCGGGCGCCGCCGCGCCCAGGAGCGCGGCGGCGATGACCAGCGGGGCGAGCGCGCGGCGGTCAGGCCGCATTCGCGCCCCCGGGCTCCATGACGGGATCGGTCGCGCCCAGCCCCATCATCCGGCGGTAGCGGCGCTCGCGCCAGGCGCGGTTGGCGCCCATCAGCACCGCGCCGATCCCCACGCTGGTGGCCGCCCACAGCAGCATCGCGGCAAAGACGCCCACCAGGTCACCCACGAAGCCCAGAAAGCCCGTCATCCCCAGCAGGTTGGCCACCACCAGCGGCGCCAGCAGCAGGCCCAGGCCGGTAAAGACGTAGCTGTAGGCGTTGCGGTGGCGCGTCTCGTAGGTGCCGCGCTGCTCGGCGGTGCGCTCGCCCAGGGCGTGCGCCACCGTCACCAGCCCCACCGCCGCCGCGCCCAGCACCGCGACGATGAAGAGCGGGACGTACACCGCCAGCAGCGGGATGCCGATGATGGTGACCGCCAGCCCCACCAGCCCCACCACGAAGAGCGGAAGCACCAGGAAGTGCGCCGCGATCCCCACGGCGGCCGCGCGGCCGGTGCTGCGGCGCACGGTGTCGCTCAGGGCGTCGAGCTGCGGCATGCCGTAGAAGATCAGGGCCACGCCCACGCCGGCCAGCACCAGCCCCAGCGCCAGCGTCTCCATCAGCCCCACCAGCCCGCGCCCGATCGGCGCGAACCACGAGCTGCCGATGCGCACCCGGCTCGCCACCGGCACGCCGTTGTGCATCCCGATGTCGCGCCCCTCGTCCACCACCCGCATCTCGCCCGACACGTGGGCGCCGCGGTTCACCAGGCGGCCGGCGGTCACCACCGCGTTGCCGTCGACCACGGAGCCGGCTTCCAGGAGCAGGTCGCCGCGGGCCACGGTCACGTCGCCGGTCACCGTGCCGGCCACGGTCAGGTCGCCGTTGAACACCACCACGTCGCCGTCCACCACCTCGCCGGCCGCGATGGTGCGGTCGCCGTTGATGTTGAGCACGTGGCCGGTGTGGTGCACCGGGGGAGGCGCGGCGGGCGCCGCCGGAGCCGCCGCCGCGGCCGGAGCCTCGGGCGACAGCACCAGCGAGTCCTGCGCGTAGGCCGCCGTTCCGGCAAGGAGCGCCGCGGCCGCGGCCAGGGCGCCCCGCTTGATCAGATCAGTACGCATGGGTCATCCCCGTGGAAGGGGTCTTCAGGAGACGGACGATCACGAAGGCCGAGACCGGGATCGCGGCGAAGAAGAGCAACAGAGAAAGCGGAACACCCGCGGTATCGGGCCCGGGCATGGCGGCCAGCGTGTCCGCCGCCCACCCGAACAGGCCGCTGCGGCCAAAGGCGCCGGCCACCTGCACCACCGCGCTCCACGCGACCTCGCCCAGCCAGTCGCGGGCCACGCCCCACAGCGAGCTCACGCTCACCATGGGGTGCGCGTTCAGCCACACGCCCAGCGCGGCCAGCGGCGCCATGATCACCGTCAGCACGGCGGTGAGCACGGCCCACGCCCGCGCCGAGGCGGGAAGCCAGCCCCTGCGCGCCTCCCGGGCGGGCTCCGCGGCGGCGGCCGTCGCGGCCTGCGGGGCGATCACCACCCGCGCCATCACCGCGTCGGCAAAGCCGGCGCTGGGCGACACGGAGGGGAGCGACTGCAGCGCCGCAATGAGCGCGCGGGCCGAGCGCAGCTCCGCCGTGCAGTGCGCGCACGTCTTGAGGTGCTGCTCGGCCAGCGAGCGTTCCGGGTGGCTCAGGTCGCCCTCGGCGAGCTGCTCCAGCGTCCAGAAGGGAAGGTGTCCGGTTGCGTCCGTCACGGCTGCCTCACGGGGCTCGGTTCGGTTCCATGGGTGCCCGTACGGGAGCATGCGCTCCCGGGTTTCAATGGGTGTATCACCTTCATGCCGCCTCGCGCAGGTGCTGCAGCTGGTCGCGCAGCTCGTTGCGCCCGCGGTGGATGTACGTCTTCACCGTCCCCAGGGGGAGCGAGAGGATCTCGGCGATCTCCTGGTACTCGCGCCCGTCCACGTGGCGCAGCAGGATGGCCGCGCGGTACTCCGGGCGCAGCTTGCCGATGGCTTCCTCGATCTCCTCGCCCAGCTCCTTGGCCTCCAGCAGCTCCTCGGGATTCTCATCCTGCGAGGCGATGGTGATGCTGGTGGCCTCGATCTGCTCGGCCGTCACCGCGTTGCGCGAGCCGTCGATGCTCACGGTGTCCAGCTCCTTACGGCGAATCCAGTCGATCGTCAGGTTGGTGGCGATCTTGAAGATCCAGCTGCTGAACTTGTAGCGCGGATCGTACCGGTCGATGTTGTTGAACACGCGCACGAACGTCTCCTGCGCCAGGTCCTCCGCCTGCTCCCGGTCGCGGATCATCCGGTAGATAATGGAGAACACGGGCCGCTGAAAACGGCCGAGAAGCTCGCGGTACGCCTTCTCGCTGCCCTGCTGGGCGCGAGTGACGAGCTCATGGTCCGAGACCGGGGTTTCGTTCACCGCTTGAGTTCGGGGTCTGTAGATTCAGACTCGCCGGGCGCCCTACGCAGGGCGGGCGCGGCGAGTTTCACGGCGGGCGGCGAGGCTTGCTCCGGCCGGCATCCCGGGGCTACTTTGGCGCCCGTATTCTAAGCGGAGAAACGGTTTTACGCGATGCCACACACCCACGCGCCCCCCACGGCGCTTCCCGCGCCCGCCGAAAAGGCGGCGCACGTACGGCGGATGTTCAGCTCCATCGCGCCGCGCTACGACCTGCTGAACCACGTGCTGTCGCTCAACATCGACAAGCTGTGGCGCAAGCGGGCCGTCAACCGGCTGGGCTGGGAGCGCGCCCCGGAAGGCACGTACCTGGACAACTGCGCCGGCACGCTCGATCTCGCCGTGGAGCTGGCGAAGCGCAAGGCGTTCCGCGGCCGCGTGGTCGGCAGCGACTTTACCTACGCAATGCTGGAGAACGGCGTGGGCGCCGGCAAGACCCGGGGCGCCCCCATCGGCCCCGCCTGCGCCGACGCCCTCGCGCTGCCCTTCGCGGACGAGGCGTTCGACGGCGCGACGGTGGGCTTCGGCGTGCGCAACCTGGCGGACCTGGACGCGGGGCTGCGCGAGATGGCGCGCGTGCTGAAGCCGGGTGCGAGGGTGGTGATCCTGGAGTTCACCACGCCGGGGTGGCAGCCGTTCCGCGGCCTGTACTTCTTCTACTTCCTAAAAGTCCTGCCGCTGGTGGGGCGGATGGTGTCGAAGCACTCGTCCGCGTACACCTATCTGCCCGAGTCGGTGATGAGCTTTCCCGATGGGCCGGAGCTGGCGCGGCGGATGGAGGCGGCCGGGTTCGATGGCGTGAAGTGGGAGACGCTCAGCGGCGGCATCGCGGCGCTGCACCACGGGACGAAGCGATGAGCGTGCTGGCCAAGGTGATCCTGGCGTCCATGCTGCTGGGCTTTTTTGCCTGCTGCGTGGCCAGCGCGCTGCTGCAGCTGCTGGCGTGGCGGCACGTGCGCCCGGGGCAGGGCCCCACGGTGGTGGGCGTGTGGAAGCCGGAGAACTACTTCGACGAGATCGGCCTGCGGCAGATGAAGCTCGCCCGCTGGCTGCTGATCCTGGGCGGGGTGCTGTTCCTGTCGTACGCGATCCTGGGGAAGGTGATCGCCAACCTGGCCAGCTGACGGGGCCTTGCTCGGCTGGGGCCCTCACCCGGCTCGTTCCTCGCCTGCCCTCTCCCACAAACTGCGTGGGAGAGGGGATACACAGCATGGGCTTGGGCGCGCTTGGCAGGTGAGGCGCGGGATGGTAACCCCGCGTCTGCGACGCGGGGGGCCCTCTCCCCCGCCGGGGCCTTTTGCTCGTTCCTCGCAACGGCCCGGCGACCCCTCCCCCAAACTGCGGGGGAGGGGTGAGGTGGCAAAGTCTGTCGTGCGGGATCGAAGTCCACCTCCCCCAGGGTTTTTTGGGGGAGGTGCGAGCCTAAGCGAGTAAGGGGGCGCCCGGCGGACGCAGCTCGATGCCAGCCGTCGTGCCTCCGAATTCTCCCCTCTCCGTGAGGAACGAACGGGGAGGGGCCTGGGGAGGGGCACCGTCCGGCACGGATCGAAGTCGCAGTTCCAACCAGCCGCGCAGCACATCAAAGGCGGCTGGTGGATAAATATAGAGTGAGACGAATGGCCTTTCAGAACCTGCGCGAGTTCCTGCGGTACCTGGACCGCACCGGCCAGCTGGTGCGTGTGCGCGAGCCGGTGTCGGTGGACCTGGAGATGGCCGAGATCGCCGACCGCACCATGAAGCTGCCGGGGGGCGGGCCCGCGCTCTTCTTCGAGCGGCCGGTGCTGATGGACGGCTCGGAGAGTGACATTCCCGTCGCCATCAACATCTTCGGCAGCTGGCGGCGCATGGCGGCGGCGCTGGGCGTGGACGACGTGGAGGAGCACGCCAGGCGGATCGCCGAGCTCATCAAGCCCGAGGTGCCCAAGGGGCTCAAGGGCAAGCTGGCCATGCTCCCCAAGCTGTACGAGCTCACCAAGGTGCCGCCGCGCCCCTTCAAGGGCCAGCCGCCGTGCCAGCAGGTCATCCTGCGCGAGGGCGAGTTCGACCTGACGAAGCTGCCGGTGCTCAAGACGTGGCCCGACGACGGCGGGCCGTTCATCACCCTGCCGATGGTGGTGACGTCGGACCCGGAGACGGGGGGGCAGAACATCGGCATGTACCGCATGCAGGTGTTCGGGCCCACGACGACGGGGATGCACTGGCAGCAGCACAAGGGCGGTGCCGCGCACTACCGCGCCTGGAAGCGTGGGCCCGGCGGGCGGATGCCGGTGGTCGTCGCCATCGGCGGGGACCCGGCGACGATGTACACGCCAAGCGCGCCGCTGCCGCCGGGGATCGACGAGTACCTGTTCGGCGGATTCCTGCGCCGCGAGCCGGTGTACACGGCGCAGGCCATCACCTGCGACCTGACCATTCCGGCGCAGGCGGAGATCGTGCTGGAAGGGTACGTGGACACCGACGAGGAGCTGGCCATAGAGGGCCCGTTCGGCGACCACACCGGCTTCTACACGCTGGAGGACCCGTACCCCGTCTTCCACGTGACGACGGTGACCATGCGCGAGGATCCGGTGTATCCGGCTACGCTCGTGGGCCGGCCGCCGGTGGAGGACGTGTACCTGGGCGGCGCGACGGAGCGCATCTTCCTCCGCCTCGCGCGGCTGACCATGCCGGAGATCGTGGACTACCACATGCCCCCCGAGGGCGTGTTCCACAACCTGGTGTTCGTCAGCATCCGCAAGGAGTACCCGGGCCACGCCTACAAGGTGATGAACGGCCTGTGGGGGATGGGATTGATGTCGCTCGCCAAGGTCATCGTCGTCGTGGACGAGTGGATCGACGTGCGCAACGTGCAGGAGGCGTGGTGGTACGCGCTGGGCAACATCGACCCGGAGCGGGACGTGCGGTTCAGCAAGGGCCCCGTGGACGACCTGGACCACGCCTCGCAGATCCCCTCGTTCGGCAGCAAGATGGGGATCGACGGGACGAAGAAGTGGGCGGCCGAGGGCTTTGTCCGCCGCTGGCCCGACATGATCGAGATGGATGCCGGGGTGAAGGGGCGCATCGACCGCGTGTGGCCCCTCCTCGGCATCA
>DASTVC010000773.1:0-15553 GCA_035759295.1 Longimicrobium sp.
GCGCACCGTCCTCGCCGGCCGCGCGCCTGCCGCGTCGGACTACGGCGCGCTGCCGTACACGCGCGCCGTCCTGGCGGAATCCATGCGGCTGCAGCCACCCGCGTGGGCGGTGGGCCGCGAGCCGCTGGAGGACTTCGCGGCGGGGGGATACCGCATCCGCGCGGGGAGCATCGTGCTGCTGAGCCCCTGGATCATGCACCACGACCCGCGCTGGTGGGGTGAAGACGTGGATGACTTTCGCCCGGAGCGGTGGCTGCAGCCGGACTTCGAGGCGTCGCTGCCGCGCTTTGCCTACTTCCCGTTCGGCGGCGGGCCGCGCAAGTGCATCGGCGAGGGGTTCGCGTGGCTGGAGGGGGTGCTGGCGCTGGCCACCCTGGCCCGCCGCTGGCGCCTGCGCCACGCCCCCGGCGCGGACGTGATCGCGAAGCCGGGGATCACGCTCCGCGCCGTCGGCCTGCGGATGCGGGTAGAGGCGGTGTAGCCGGGGCAGGCTCGCGGCCCGCATGGGCGCCTCCATCGCGGCTCTGCACCCATCTGTCAGGACCACGGCACGCCCACCGCGCCGTAGCCAAGCCTTGACTGGAGCGCAGAAACATATTTTCCGCCGCATCTTGCGTAAACATGCGGCGGGAGGTTACACTCCTTTTCGGCAGAAACATCTGTCGCGGATCAACACTTCATTCCTGAAGAGGGCCACGTGAAGAAGCTGAAGCTGGACGACCTGCAGATCACGTCGTTCGAGACGGTGTCGAGCGAGAAGCAGAAGGGGACCGTCATCGCCCACGAGACGAACGACCCCGATTTCTGCTCCCACGCGGGCGGATGCGGCGGCAACACCATCCAGAGCGCGTGCGAGAGCTTTTGTACGAACCCGTGCGGCGGCGGAAGCAACATGCCCTCGTGCATCAACTACACGTGCGAAGGCGCCACCTGCGGCGTGATGATCTGCTAGTCTCGCTCAGCGCTGATCGTGGTTCCGCGGCGGGGCGCCCCAGGGTGCCCCGCCGCTGCCGTGTGTGGCCTGCCACTCTCGCGCGAGGAGGAATCCGCCCCTAAGTTGCCCGCTTTCCAGACCCTCTTGGCGCGACGAACGGAGCGGAGATGAGCGACAGGCGTGTTTCAACCATGGCGGGCGGCCTCGTGGGGTCGGAGATCCTCAAGATCGCCGCCGACATCCGCACGCTGGTGGCCGGCGGCGCCGAGGTGTGCAACCTCACCGTGGGCGACTTCTCGCCGAAGCAGTTCCGCATCCCCGAAGTCCTGGAGCGCGAGATCATCCAGGCGCTGCAAGCGGGGGAAACCAACTATCCGCCCTCCGAAGGCGTGCCGGACCTGCGCCGCGCCGTGGCCGACTTCTACCAGCGCTGGCTGGGGCTGACGTACGGCGTGGAGTCCATCCTGGTGACCGGCGGGTCGCGGCCGGGGATCTACTCCGTCTACACGGCGGTGGTCGATCCGGGCGACACGGTGCTGTATTCGGTACCGTCGTGGAACAACAACCACTACGTGCACATGGCCGGGGCGCGCGGCGTTCCCATCGTCTGCCGCGAAGAGGACGCGTTCCTTCCCACGCGCGCCCTGCTGGAGCCGCACATCCGCGGCGCGCGCCTGCTGGCCCTCAACTCGCCGCTCAACCCGTCTGGCACCTGCTTCACCCCCGAGGCGCTGAGCGAGATCTGCGACCTGGTGCTGGAGGAGAACGCGCGCCGCGGCCCGGACGAGCGGCCGCTGTACGTGATGTACGACCAGGTGTACTGGATGCTGACCTTCGAGGGCACCGCCCACGTGAACCCCGTCTCGCTGCGCCCGGCCATGCGGGAGTTCACCATCTTCGTGGACGGCATCAGCAAGGCGTTCGCGGCCACGGGCGTGCGGGTGGGCTGGACGGTGGGGCCGGAGGACGTGACGAAGCGGATGGCCAGCGTGCTGGGCCACGTGGGCGCGTGGGCGCCGCGCGCGGAGCAGATCGCCACGGCGCGGGTGCTGGAGGATACGGCCGCCATCGAGGCCTACCACGCGGAGATGAAGGCCGGCGTGCAGAGCCGGCTGGACGCGCTGTACCAGGGCGTGCAGGCGCTGGCCCAGGCGGGCTACGCGGTAGAGGCCATCCCCCCGATGGGCGCCATCTACCTGAGCGTGCGCTTTCCGCTGCACGGCTGGACCACCCCCAACGGCGCCGTCCTGGCCACCAACGCCGACATCCGCCTGTATCTGCTGGACGCCGCCGGCCTGGCCGTGGTGCCGTTCCAGGCGTTCGGCTTCGAGGACGACACCGGCTGGTTCCGCACCTCCGTGGGCGCCGTGTCGCTGGACGAGATCCGCGCCATGTTCGCGCGCCTGACCCCTGCCCTCGCCGCGCTCACCCGGCCCGGCTGAGCGCAGCCGCATCATACCGGGCTTCTCACGATTTCTTCGGATTTCTTGCGCGGCAGGCAGGGAGAATCGAACGCAGAGAGCGCAGAGAAGAAACGAGAGAGCGCAGAGGACTTCCTCTGCGCTCTCTCTTTTGAACTCTGCGCTCTCTGCGTTGAATCTTGCCGATCCTGCACACCGAACTGGAGGATCCGGAATCAATCGGCCGGCTGGAAGTCCGGATGGCCCAGCTGCCAGAGAAGGAACCCGAAGGTGTCCGCCTGCAGCTGCGCCCGCTGCTCCCGCGTGGAGCCGATGCCGTGCCCCGCGTCGTCGTCGATGCGGATGAGCACCGGCCGGCCGCTGGAAGTGGCGGCCTGCACCCGGGCGGCGAACTTTCCGGAGTGCCACGCCGACACCCGGCCGTCGTTCAGCCCCACCTGCAGCATCACGGCGGGGTAGGAAACACCGGGGCGCACGTGGTGATACGGATCCATCGCCGCGAGCGCGCGATACCCTTCCTCGGTCGCGGGATCCCCCAGCTCCGAGATCTGGTTGGCTCCGTTCACCCCCTCCAGAAAGCGGACGGGGTTCAGCACCCCCACCTCCACCACCGCCGCGGCAAAGGCGTCGGGGCGCTCGGTGATGGCCCCGCCCACCAGCACCCCGCCCATGGACGACGACCACGCGCCCAGGTGCGCGGCGCTGGTGTACCCCCGCGCGGCCAGGTACTCGGCGCATGCGATGAAGTCGGCCACGGCGTTGCGCTTGTGCGCGCCCGTCCCCGCCAGGTACCAGCTCCGCCCCTTTTCGCCACCGCCGCGGGCGTGGCAGACGGCAAACACGCCGCCGTGCTCCAGCCACGGCAGCAGGTCCGTCTGGAACGCCGGCTGAACGGAGTATCCGTAGGCCCCGTAGCCGTGCAGGATGGCGGGGTGGCTGCCGTCCCGGGCCAGGCCGCGGGCGTACAGAAGGGTGAGCGGCACCCGCACCCCGTCATGGCTCTCGACATCCACCGACTCCACCGTGATCGCCGAAAAGTCCGCGGGCGACAGGGTGCCCAGCCCCATGTCGCGCAGCGTGCCCCCGCCCGCCGGATCGAACGCGTACCAGGTCCGCGGCTGCGTCCATCCCTGGGCGGCGAGCATCACCCCGTCCCGGTCCGCCGCGGCCACCACCCCCACCGAGCACTGCTCGATGGGGAGCACCACCTCGCGCGGCGCCCCGCCGGCGTAGTCCATGCGCGACACCCGGTCGTTTCCGCGGTCCATCTCCACCAGGTACAGGGCGTCGCGCGCGGCCGCGATGCTGGTGAGCACGCGCTCCTCGCGCTCGGGGACCACCACCCGGGCCTCCGCCAGCGCGGGCTCCGCCAGCGGTACGTGCAGAACGCGGCGGTTGGGCGCGTCCTTCGTCGAGAGCAGGTACAGGTCGTCGCCGTGGACGGCCGCGATCTCGACCTGGTCGTCGTACTCCGCCACGGGGCACCAGGGCGTGTCGGTGCCGCGCAGCTCGTCCACGCGGGCCACGCACAGCCGCACCTCGGCGCGCGCGCCCAGCGCATACGCCAGCACCCACCCGGAGCCGCGGGGGATCTCGATCCAGGGAAACTCGTGCGGGTCGATGGGCATGCGCGGGGTGGCGCCGGGGCCCAGGAGGACGGGATCGTCCTCCGGCGCGGTGCCCAGCCGGTGGATGCGCACCCGCATTCCCGTCAGCGGGTCGGCCGACGGATCGCCGGCGATCTGGGCCATCTGCGTGTACAGGAATCCGCTGGCGTCGGGGAGCCAGGAGATGGCGAGCTCGCCCCAGATGCCCTCGATCACGTCCGGCCGCATGGCACCGGTGGCCGTCTCCATCACGTGCACGCGGGTGACCTCGCCGCCGCCGCGGGCCACGCCCACCGCGACCAGGCGGCCGTCCGGGGAGGGCATGAAGTGGTCGATGGAAAGGTGCGGCCCCCCTTCCCCCCGTGCCGCGACGGGGTCGAACAGCACCCGCTCCCCGCCGTCCGGGGTCCGGACCACCAGCCGCGGGAGCGGCGAGCCGCTTTCCGAGTGCAGAAAGAACAGGCCGTCGCCCGCGTACACGGCGCGGCCCACGCTGCGGGTGGACAGCGTGACCTCGCGCACCCGCTGGAGCAGTTCGTCACGATGGGGAATGCTTTGGAGCAGGGCCTGCGCGTAGCCTCCGGAGGCCTGCAGCCAGCTGGTGAACTCCGCGTTGTCCGGCTGCTCCATCCATCGGTAGGGATCCTCCAGCGTAATGCCGTGGACCGTATCGCTCACCATGCGGGCCGTGGCGGCCGGTGCTGCCGTGTCGACGGCGCCCATCATTCCTCCGATCTGAAAGAGTCACCATGCCGCCTCGTAGATGCCGCGCCGGACAGGGACGAGTGCGCCCGGTTCTACGCGGATCGACTGAGACGGCGGCTGGAAGCAGAGAGTCCGGCTGTGGATCAAGGTCGCGAACAAGCCCCGGCCCCCGGCTGTAAGCGTATCCGGCGGCAATGTTTACACATACCTTTTCCGCATATTTGATATATAACCAAGTGTGTCGGCGTTCGCCAGAACGGCCGGGTTTCGGTCGATCCGATCCCTTGTGATGGCGCATGGGGGAGCGAGGTCGCAGGCGATCGAAACGTGCGGCAGAGAACGCAGAAGTAAACGAAGGGCCCGGGGTTTGCCATCCGCCGCTCCATGGACAAACCCGATGCATTGCGCGAGTTCGCGCTCGTCGTCCACGACCGCCTGTGCGCGGCGTACGGCTGCCCCATCCCGTACTTCCACGACCTGGACCCGCTGAGCGAGCTGGTGTCGTCCCTGCTCTCGCACCGGACCACCAACCGCAGCTCCGGACGGGCGTTCCGCGAGCTGCGGCGCCGTTTCCCCAGCTGGGAGGCCGTGCGCGACGCACCCGTGGAGCAGGTGCGGGACGCCATTGCCCCCTGTACCTGGCCGGAGCAGAAGGCGCCGCGCATTCGGCAGGTGCTGCGCGACGTGACGGAGCGGCGGGGTGAGCTGTCGCTGGAGTTCCTGGCGGAGATGCCCGTCGTCGAAGCGCGTGCATGGCTGGAGTCGCTTGCCGGCGTGGGGCCCAAGACCAGCGCGGCCGTGCTCCTCTTCAGCCGGCTGCGGATGCCGGCGCTGCCCGTGGACAGCCACCACCACCGCGTGGCCGCGCGGCTGGGGCTGCTTCCCGGCGGCGTGCCCGTGGGCCCCGCACACCGCCTGCTCGAGGCGCTGCTGCCGCCCGACTGGTCCGCGCAGCAGGTGTACGACCATCACGAGGCGCTCATGCTGCACGGGCAGAAGTGCTGCTTCTTCCGCAATCCCGCCTGCCCGCGCTGCCCCGTGCTGGACCTGTGCCCCACCGGCCAGGCGCGGCTTAATCCTTCTCCCGTCCCGCCCGATCTCTTCGGCTGAGGGCTGGCAAAGGTCAAAAGCGGGGGTACACCCGCCGTTCTTTTCCGTCCTTCATCTCCCGTTCTCGACTGCACTTGCGCGACTTGCGCCAACCCTGTGCAAAGTTTAAATTTCGGTTCCTGTTCGGTGGATGTTTCCCGGGAGCTGGACCACGATGGAGATCGCGCAGAAGCTCGCCATTCTGGCGGACGCGGCCAAGTACGACGCCTCGTGCGCCAGCAGCGGCGCCAGGGGTCGCAAGGCGGGGCCGGGGGGCGTGGGCAGCACCGAGGGCACCGGCATCTGCCACAGCTACACGCCCGACGGGCGGTGCGTGTCGCTGCTCAAGATCCTGCTCACCAACTACTGCATCTACGACTGCCAGTACTGCATCAACCGCCGCAGCAGCGACGTTCGCCGCGCGCGCTTCAAGGTGCAGGAAGTGGTGGATCTCACGCTCGATTTCTACCGCCGCAACTACATCGAGGGGCTGTTCCTGAGCTCGGGGATCATCCAGACCCCGGACTACACCATGGAAGCCCTCACCGCCGTCGCGCGCACGCTGCGGGTGGAGCACGGCTTCGCGGGATACATCCACCTCAAGGCCATCCCCGACGCCTCGCCCGAGCTGCTGGACGAGGCGGGGCGCTGGGCCGACCGGCTGAGCCTGAACGTGGAGCTGCCCACGCAGGAGAACCTCGACCGCCTGGCCCCCGAAAAGCAGCTGGTGCAGATCACCGGCGCCATGGACCGCATGCGCGACCGCATCGCCGAGGCGAAGCACGATGCCGCTCCCCGGCGTCGCCTGCCCGTCTTTGCCCCCGCCGGCCAGAGCACGCAGATGATCGTGGGCGCCACGGACGCCACGGACGCGACCATTCTCTCCACCGCGTCCGACCTGTACAACGGGCCCCAGCTGCGGCGCGTGTACTACAGCGGCTTTTCGCCCATCCCCGACGCCTCGCCCGGCCTGCCCCCCATCGCCGCGCCGCTGGTGCGCGAGCACCGGCTGTACCAGGCCGACTGGCTGATGCGCTTCTACGGTTTTGGCGCCGAGGAGCTTACGACGGCCGAAGCGCCGAACCTGGACCTTTCCGTCGATCCCAAGGTGTCATGGGCGCTGCGCAACCGGGAGCGCTTTCCCGTGGACGTGAACACCGCCCCGCGCGAGGACCTGCTGCGCATCCCCGGCCTGGGCGCGCGCAACGTCAAGCGCATCCTGGCCGCCCGCCGCTGGACCGCCATACGCACCGACGACCTGCGCCGCCTGGGCGTCCCCCTGCGCCGCGCGCTCCCCTTTCTGGTCGCCGCCGACCATCGCCCCACGCTGCTGGGCCTGGACGCGCTGGACCTGCGCGACCGCATCGCCCCCAAGCGCGCCCAGATCGACCTCTTCGAGACGGCCACGGCCGCCGCGCACGGGGAGCTGTGAAACAAGTGCGTGAGTGCGGAAGTGCGTCAGTGCGGGAGTGGGATGCGCCGTTGAAGCCCCGCGCCGTTCGCGGGGCTTCAACGGCGGATGGACGCGTGGCACGTATCGCTTCGCTGGCACGGACCCGTCCGCGCAGGCGGACATCGCGTTGTCCCAGCCGCGAATTCATTCGCCCCGGCACGAGGGTGGACCCGTGAGGTCGATCACCATCGACCCCTCGTTCCCCTCCTGGCGGCAGGCCGCGCGGGGGCTGTTGATGGAGGGCGTGGAGCCGCGCGAGATCGAGTGGCGCGAGGCGGAGGATGACCAGGCGTCGCTGGGGCTTTCGGGGGATGCGGCCGCGCCCGCCGAGGTGCAGCCGTCGCCGGGGCTGCGGGTGTCGCGGCGGTTCGTGGAGACGGCGGAGGCCGCGGCGTGCCACGGCGATCCGCAGCGCTGGGGGCTGCTGTACCGCTTGCTCTGGCGGCAGACGCACGGCGAGGCGAGGCTGATGGAGGTGGCCAGCGACCCCGACGTGCACCGGCTGCTGCGGATGGAAAAGGCGGTGCGGCGCGAGATCCACAAGCTGCACGCGTTCGTCCGCTTCCGCACGGTGGAGCATGAGGGAGGCACGCACTACGTGGCCTGGTTCGAGCCCGAGCACCACGTGGTGGAGCGGGGCACGCCGTTCTTCGTGGACCGCTTTCCGGCCATGCGCTGGAGCATCCTGACCCCGCGCCGCTGCGCGCACTGGGATGGGGAGCGGCTGTCGTTCACCCCCGGCGTGCCGCGCTCCGAGGCGCCGGACGAGGACCGGCTGGAGGCGCTGTGGCGGACGTACTACGCCAGCACCTTCAACCCGGCGCGCCTGCGCCCCGCCGCCATGCGCGCCGAGATGCCCATCCGCTACTGGAAGAACCTGCCCGAGGCGCGCCTGATCGCCCCGCTGACGAACGAAGCGCCGGCCCGCGTCAAGCAGATGCTCGAATCGCGGGCCGGCGCGCCGGACGACTGACGAAAGAGGCTATCCGCGGCAGTTGGGATCGGTGAACTGGATGGCCGTCCCCGCGAGCGGCCCGCCCCGGGTGGCGTTCTCATCCACCCGCTCCATGATCACCGCGTGCGCGTGCATGGAGAACGCCGCCCGCTTGATGTCATCGGCCATGCGGCCCGAGACGGTCCCCAGCTCCACGAACGGGCACTGGGGCATGACGTTGCCGTAGAGCCTGACCATGCTGGCGGTGGGCGCCTCCAGGGAGCCGGTGCGCTGCGGGCGCGGACCACAGGCCGCCAGCGTCACGGCGGCGGCGACAAGGGCGATGGGGATTCTCATGGCGTCCCGTATGGCTGAGTGAATGTTGATGAACCGCCCGCCCATCGTGCATGGCGACGGCCAGCTCCCCGGGATTCCGCCAACTGTTTCCACCACAACGGCTTCGGCCGACCCTCTGCATCCTTCCTACCCCCGGGGTGCCCTTCAACGAGGACACCGATCGTCTGCTTTCGAACGCCAAAACGCGCCGACCCGCAGCCCGTCGCGCTTCGCATCGTCCCCCGTACCTTCGTACCTTCGTACCTTCTCGTACCTTCGTACCCCTATGGCCGCTCGATCGGCAGGCGGACCGAGTTCCCCCACTCCGTCCACGAGCCGTCGTAGTTGCGCACGGTGGGGTAGCCCAGCAGGTACGAGAGCGCGAACCAGGTGTGGGACGAGCGCTCGCCGATGCGGCAGTAGGCCACCGTCTCGTTCTTCGGATCCAGCCCGGCGCCCTGCTCGTACAGCTCGCGCAGCTCGTCGGCGCTCTTGAACTCGCCGGTGTCGGGGTTCACGGCGCGCGCCCAGGGCACGTTGGCCGCGCCGGGGATGTGGCCGCCGCGCATGGCCCCTTCCTGCGGGTAATCGGGCATGTGCAGCTTTTCGCCGCGAAACTCCTCGGGCGAGCGCACGTCGATCAGCTGTCCCTTCTTCCGTACGTGCTCGATCACGTCTTCGCGAAAGGCGCGGATCTTTTCGTCGTCGCGCTTTGGCGTCGGGTACTGCGTGGCGGGATACGACGGAAGGTCGGTGGACATGGGGCGCCCCTCGTCATCCCACTTCTTGCGGCCGCCGTCCATCACCCGCACGCGGTCGTGGCCGAACAGGCGGAACACCCACAGCGCGTAGGTGGCCCACCAGTTGTTCTTGTCGCCGTAGAAGACGACCGTCGTCTCCGGCGAGATCCCCTTCTGCGCCATCAGCCGCGCGAACGCCTCGGCGTCCAGGTAGTCGCGCATCATGGGGTCCTGCAGGTCCGTGTGCCAGTCGATCTTCACGGCGCCCGGCACGTGGCCCACGTCGTACAGCAGCACGTCCTCGTCGCTCTCCACAATGCGCACGGCGGGATCGTCCAGGTGGTCCGCCACCCACTGCGTGCTCACCAGCGCCTGGGGGTTGGCGTACCCGCGCTGCTCGATCGGTGTCGACATCCGTTGGTCTCCCGTGGGGTTTGATTGGCGCCGTAAACGCAACGCCCGGACGCTGGATACAGCGGGCCGGGCGGGAGGGACGGGCGATCTCATGCTACGAGTGCGGGTCGGGCTTGTCAAGAATGATTATTGATAAGCCCTCGATCCTCTCCCCCACACGTCGACGGAGTCCGCGGATCCCATCGGCTCCGCGGACTCCGTCGACGCGTAAAGACCGGCTTCCGCTCAGTCCGAGCCGCCTTCGGCTTCGCGCACCGCGCGCTCGGCGGCGGCAAAGCCGATGCGGCTGTGCGTGCCGTCGCAGAACGGCTTGCGGGTGGAGCCGCCGCAGCGGCACAGGCTGTACTTTCTGCCCGCCTCCAGCTCGTACTCGTTGCCGTCGGCGTCGATCAGCCGGAAGGGGCCTTCCACCACGAACGGGCCGTTGTTCCTGGCCAGGATGGTGACGGGCGGCGTGGTGCCGGCGGTCTGGTCGGTTCCTTCGGACATCGTTCTTCCTGGAGTTGGAGAAAGGGATTCGGTCGATGGATGCGCTCAGGCCGCGCCGGCCGCGTTCACCATCCACAGCACGCCGATGGCGGCGCTGCCGACGGCGGTAAGCGCGCGCAGGGTGCCGGCCAGCGCGGGGGCGCGATGGGCCGCGCGGTCGAACACCAGCCCGGCCGCCAGCGCGTACAGCGCCATCGCGAGGGTCGTGCCCACCCCGAACAGCAGCAGGTATCCCGCCGCCCGCAGCGGCGACCCGCTGAACGAGGCGCTGAGCGCCGCCACCAGCGGCGCCGTTCCCGACAGCCCGTGCGCCATTCCCACCCACAGCGAACCGTGCCCGCCGTGGCGGTGGGTGTGCGGATGCGCGTGCCCGCCGCCCGCCAGCCGGTGGGCGCGCTCGTGCAGCACGCTCCACAGCAGCCACAGGCCCAGCCCCAGCAGCATGGCCCCCACGCCGAACTCCAGCCCGCGCGCCACCCCGTCCGGCAGCCGCACCCGCAGCGCGATCATCGCGCAGCCCACGACGATGATGGCGCCCGAATGCCCCGCGCCCCAGCGCAGCCCGAAGCCCGCGGCCTGCAGCGGGCGCGGGCGGCGCGAGACAAAGGTGGTGACGGCGGCCATGTGGTCCGGCTCCAGCGCGTGCGCAAAGCCCGCCACCAGCGCCGCCGCCGGCGCAAGAACCCCCAGCGAATCCATCTGCCGCGTCGCCGTATCTGCCGGAAAAGGAAAAAGCCCGCGGATGCGCGGGGAAGCCGCCAAGTCTACCCGCCCGTGGGCCCTTCCGTCAATCGCCCGGGAGCGGTGGGAACGACTCGCCGATTTCTTTTCCAATCCACAAAACAGACAAGGCCTCACACGGAGTCAGCGGAGTCAACGGAGTTTGTCCGACGCGACGAGCAAACTCTGTTGACTCTGCTGACGCTGCGTGAGCCAGTCTTTTCCACGTCAGCGGACCGGCTGCCAGCGGTCGGCGGCGGGCGCGCGGACGGGCTGCGGACGGGACTGCAGGTAGGCGATGACGGCGTCCAGATCCACCAGCTCCGTGCGCGTCATCCGCCCCTGCGTGAACGACGTGTAGCGGTCCCCGCCGGTGGCGATGAACTCGGACAGGCCCAGCGTAACGGTCTCGTCCGCATCCACCACCTGGCCGTTGTCCAGCCGGATCTCGCGCACCTTCTGCCCTTCCGGCGCGGCGGGATCGTAGCGGACGGTCATCCCGGAGATGTGCGCGTCGGGGCGGCCGGTGTGGATGGCGTTCTCCAGCGCCTCCTTGAGCTGCGCGCCCGTCACCTCCACGCGGACGAGCGCGTTGGCGAACGGCTGCAGCTCGAAGAGCACGCCCCAGCTCACCGGGCCCGCGGGGAGCGCGCGGCGCACGGAGCCGTTGTTCACCAGCGACGCCTGCGCGCCGGTCTGCACGCGCAGGGCGTCGGCGATCAGGTTGCCCAGCGGGTACTCGTCGCCCTCGCGCCCCATCGCCTCCGCCAGCGTCGCGATCGGCCGCTCGGTGATCGGCCGCACCCGCGCCTCCCACTGCGCGACGATGCGCGCCACCTGCGTGTCGGGCGACACCTCGTCCGCCCAGGGAACGCGCACCTCGCGGGTGAGCACGGCCGCCCGCCCGGGACGCGCCTCCAGGTCGGTGACGCTGTAGGCAAGGGAGTACGACGCCGCCTCGACGATGGGGATGGAGTCTTCCGCCGTCAGCACGCGCCGGTGCGTGTGGCCGCCCACGATCAGGTCCACCGGCTCCGCCAGCGCGTCCGCGATCTCCAGGATCTCGCCGCGGCAGCCGCCGGACGCCTCCGTGGGCGCGCTGCCGGACTGCTCGCAGCTGGCGCCCACGTGCGCCGTGACGACCACGAAGTCCGCCCCCGCGGCGCGCGCCTCCCGCGCCGCCTGGTCGATGGCCGGCGCCTCCGCGCCGAACTCCAGCCCCGCCGTGCGCCCCACCAGCACGATCTCGGGCGTGGTGCGCAGCGCGATGCCGATGACGGCGGTGCGCACGCCGCCGCGCTCGATCATCACCCAGGGCCGCACCCACTCCGGCTGCCGCCGCGTCCCGGCAACGAACACGTTTGCCGCCAGCCAGGGGAAGCGGCTCTCGTGGATGCGGGCCACCAGCGTGTCCTGCCCCCAGTCGAACTCGTGGTTCCCCACGGCGGCCGCGTCGTAGCCGGCGGCGTTGTGGGCGGCAATGGTGGCGCGCCCCCAGCTCAGGTTGCTGATGGCCGTCCCCTGCATGTCGTCGCCGGCGGAGAGAAAGATGGTTGGCCCGTCGAAGCGCGCCGCCGCGCTGTCGAAGTGCGCCGCCAGCACCGCCGAGCCCCCGGCGGCGCGCCCGCCCACCTGCTGCGGCAGCAGCCGGCCGTGAAAATCGTTGGTGTGCACGATGCGCACGCGCTTGAGCCCGGCGGACTCGGGCGGCGGGCCGGCGGCCGGCGGCGCGGGCGAGCACGCGGCCAGCGAGGCGGCGGCCAGCAGCGCGCGCAGGGGAAAACGGTGGGGTCGGCTCATCTGATGTCCATGGGGAGTGTGCACGGGCGGCGCTGGCGCGAAGGGCCAGCATCGCGCCGCGGAGGGCCGCGCGCAAGCGCCGCGCCCACCGCCCGGCTCCGGCGCGAAATTTCCCCAAGCGAGCGCACCGTCCGGAAACAAAAGGCTTGCGTTTCGCGCCGCACCTGAGCACCTTCCTCACCATTGCGGTTCCTTTGTTCATTTCGCCGGAGGTTTCTTGATGATCGACAAAGGAGGGACGAACCTTGCCCCGCCGCTTCCCCCCTCCCCCGCCCGCGAGTGCCGCAGCGCGGGGGGATACGAAGCCTGCTTCTACCCGGGGTTCGTAAAGAGGCTGTCGGTGGCGGAGGACGGCACGGAGACGGTGATCTATGAGCAGAAGGGGGTGTTCGTGCTGCCGCCGGGCCAGCTGCTTCCCTGGCCCAGCAACACGCTGGAGCTGCGGGGCAACGGGCGCGAGCTGTCGATGCAGCTGTACGATCCCCTGCACGAGATCGAGCGCGTGGAGATCGTCCTCAAGCCCCGCGATCCCGAGGGCAAGCCCGCGCGGCTGATCGTGGACGACGGGCCGGTGCTGTGCCCGCCGCTGTGCCCGGACCCGGGCCTGGGATGATGGCGTACGTCCAGCAGATCCTTTCCAGCGCGCTGCTCCTGGGGTTCGGCGTGCTGGCGCTGCTGGTGTGGCGCCGGTTCGGCCCGGTGCGCCGGGACCGGGCCGCGCTGGCCTGGTCCCTCACCGCCACCAACTTTCTGGTGGTGGGCATCTACTGCAGCGTGCAGTCCCTTTTGTCCGCGGTCGGCGCTTCCATCGGAGTAAAGTCGGATCTCTACCTCTTTGTCTCCCGGTGGTCGCCGGCCGCCAACCTGGCGCGAGGCATCGTAAGCGTTCTGTTCGGAGCAATGCTGCTGGTGTTGATGGTGTCGCGCCGCCGGTGGGGTGCACGCGTGGCTGCGGCGGCTCCCGCCGTCCTGACGATCGCGGCGGTACTCTTCACTGTAGCCCTGCACCGGCTTCCATACACCAACGCATACGCATTTCTTACCCAGTTCGCGCTGGTGACCGCCCTTACGGCTGTTGTGTTGATGGCCGCGCTCTTTGCGGCGGTGCATAACGACGGGTTGGACCAGCTACTGTGGCTGGCGCTGGCCGTTTATACGCTCAAGGAGACGATGACGGTAAGCTTTCTGGCGGTCATGGCGGCGTGGACCATGACGTATGCGGCCACGTACTGGACTGTTTTCTACTGGGTCCTGCCGGTGCTCGGCGCGATCATGGCGGGGCTCGCCGGGCGGCGGCTGCAGCTGGCCGCGGGGGGGCGGCGCGTTCCCGCGGCGTTCGAGGCGGTACACGCCCTGCGGCGCCCCGTCCACGGCTGAGCCGGGCTCATGTAGCAGCAAGCAGCAGTTGGACTTGCCGGATCGCGCTCGATGGTGCAGTTTGTTGCAGGTAGTTCCCCCTCCTGTTCCCCACCCTGTCGCATTCAAAACTCACAGAGGCAGCATGAACGACAGCCACAAGACCGTTACCGCCGACCCGGAGTACGACGTTACGTTCCACCCCGGGTTCGCCAGCGAGTGCGTGATCACGCGCAAGGCCGACAACGCAACACGGCAGCTCTACAAGCAGACGGAAAAGCACCACTGCGGCTCCGAGGGTCACCCCAAGAAGCACGTCATCAAGCTCAAGGGGAAGAACGGCAGCAAGCGCGACATCACCATCACCATCGACGATCCCGAGTACAGCGTGCACAGCCTTTCGCTGGAGCTGTACGACGAGTCGCGCGACCCCAACTTCCAGGCGACGTTCAATCCCGGCACGACGGAAACGTTCACCGTCACGAACAGCGCCATGACCTGCCCGCCCGTCTGCGATCCGGAGTAGCCGCTCACCCGCTCCATTTCCCGGGGTTCCCATGCTTACGATGGTCTTTCAATGGGCGTCGCTCTCCGCCTACGCGGTGTTCGGCGTGCTGGCGCTGCTGGTGGGCGCCCGTGACCGGGCCGCGCGGCCCGAACACGTGATGGCGTGGAGCCTTTCGGGTGTCGCGTTCACGCTGCACGGGGTGAACGCGGCGGCGCAGGTCGGGTTCGGGACGTGGGCGTACGCGGCGGGCGAGGGCACCCCGGTGTACGTGGCCTACATGCGGTTCGGCACCCTGTTCAACCACAGCCGGACCTTTGCCCTGCTGGCCTTTGCGGTCGCGCTGATCGTGCTGGCGCGCAGGGCAACGCTTCCGCGGCACTTTCTCCGGTTCTCGACGGCGGGGATCCTGGCCTGCATGGCGCTGGGGGCGTTCGCGGGCTTTATGGAGGGCGCGTTCATCGCCTCGCGCCACTTCGTCGCGGTGGCGCAGTGGGACGTGGTGGAGCTGCTGGCCATGCTGATCGCCCTGTTCGCGCTGCTGCTCAGCTCGCGCGTGGACCGGCTGCTGTGGTTCGCGCTCTGTGTGTACGCCTTCAGCCTGGCGCTGAACGTGGTGTGGTTCGCCGCGCTGTCGCGCTGGGGGGTGCCCGGCGAGTGGTCGCCCAAGCCGTGGCACGCGCAGTTCTACCGCTTTCTGCTCACCAGCCTGATGGTGGCGATCGCCATCCGCCGGCTCCAGCTGTGGAAGCAGGGAAAGCCGGTGCCGGACCTGCTGGGCGGCGAGCCGCACGGCCAGCGCATGGTGCAGAGCCTTCTTTAGCCAGCGAGTCCGCGCGAACACCGGAAGCGGGGTTCACGCGGAGGAGCCGCAGCAGAAAACAGGACGTGGAGAGCTTTCTCCGCGTCCTGTTTTTCGTATCGCTCTTTTCCGGATCCGGCAATCCACCGATCTGCCCATCTTACTGAGCGCTCATACCGTTTCTACGGATTCCGTGTACAGTCTGTACTGAAAATCGAACGCAGAGAGCGCAGAGAAGAAACGAGAGA
>DASTVC010000774.1:0-2984 GCA_035759295.1 Longimicrobium sp.
AGTGTGCTGAGCAGAAAGGGGATCGCGAGCCCGGCCGAGTACATCGCCAGCAGCCCCATCCCCTCGCCCATCGTCCCCCGCGCGGCGGCCAGCGTAAGGATGCCGCCCAGCACCGGGCCGATGCACGGCGTCCACCCCGCCCCGAAGGTGACACCCACGAGCACGGTGCCCAGGTAGCCCACGGGCTTTTCCGCCAGGTGCATCCGCCACTCGCGCCCCGCCCCGGGAAGCCGCAGCGCGCCCAGCAGGTACAGGCCGAACAGGATCAGCAGCACGCCGCCCACGCGCTCAACCCAGCGGCTGGCGTAGTGCATCAGCCCGCCCAGAAACGTGGCCGACGCGCCCAGCATCAGGAACACCGCGGTGAATCCCGCCACGAACAGCAGCCCGTGCACCATCACCGCGCGCTTCGCCCGGCGCTCTTCCGTCTGCTGAAGCTCGTCCAGACTCATCCCGGTGATGAACGTGGCGTAGCTGGGCACCAGCGGCAGCACGCACGGCGAAAGAAAGCTGAGCAGCCCGGCGCTGAACGCCACGAACAGGCCGAGAGACTGGGATTCCATGCGAATGTGGATGGGGATACGGATCTGCGGAACGCACGCAAGCATAACAAGATGCCGCAATTCCCCCCATCGGGCAATCGCCGGCCCCGAGGTGGGGCGATTCCGCACGTCGATTCAGGCAGGATGATGTGCAGTCCGCTGCAAAAGGGCGAATGAATTCGCGGCAACGACCACACGAAATCCGCCTGCGCGGATTAGCAGTCGCGGGGCTGGGGGTCAGTGCGGTGCGCGCCCAAATCCCGTGGCATCCTCGGTCAGGACCTGCGTGCGTCCGCGACCAATATTCTTAGACCAACGCACAGAATTGTCATTTCGAGGGAGCGCCGCGTGGAATCATACCTCACGATGAATCCAGTGCGCGACCGAGAAATCCAGCATCGGATGCTCGTGGTTTTTCGCCGATCCGAGAGACCGGCAACTGCAATCCTCGCAGGGCACCAAGATACTTGACTTAGTCAACCATCCGCCGTTAATTGAGTTCGTCTGGTGATCCACGCATACAGAGGCACTCGACGATGCACGATACAGTGAGTGCGGTGGCTGCGGTGCGGCGGTTCAACCGCTTCTACACGCGGCAGATCGGGGCGCTGGGCGAGGGGCACCTGGATACGCCGTTCTCGCTGACGGAGGCGCGCGTGGTCTACGAACTGGCGCAGCGCGAGACGGCCACCGCGACGGAGCTGGGGCAGGAATTGGGGCTGGATGCGGGCTACCTGAGCCGCATTCTGCGCGGCTTCCAGGAGCGCGGCCTCATCGACCGCCGCCTTAGCGATACCGATGCGCGCCAGAGCCGTCTCTCACTGACGGACGCCGGCCGCGCCGCGTTCGCGCAGCTGGACGCCTCCGCCCGCCGCGACGTGGGCGCCATGCTGGACGCGCTCCCCGGCGTGGAGCAGGACCGGCTGGTGCGGGCGATGAGCACGGTGCAGCGCGTCCTGGGCGCCGCGCCGCAGCCCGCGGAGCCGTTCGTCCTGCGCCAGCCGCGCGCCGGCGACCTGGGCTGGGTGGTGCAGATCCACGGCGAGATGTACGAGCGCGAGTTTGGCTGGGACGTGCGCTTCGAGGGGCTGGTCGCGGACGTGATCGGCGGATACGTCCGTGGCTTCGATCCCGCGCGCGAGCGTTGCTGGATCGCCGAGCGCAATGGCCAGAACGTCGGCTGCGTCTTCGTGATGCGCGGCAGCGATGAGGTGGCCAAGCTGCGCCTGCTGATCGTGGATCCCAGCGCCCGCGGCCTGGGCATCGGCGCGCGGCTGGTGGACGAATGCATCCAGTTCAGCCGCGACGCCGGGTACCGCATGCTGAGCCTGTGGACCAACTCCGTCCTCCTCTCCGCGCGCCGGATCTACGAGGCCAAGGGCTTTCGCCTGGCACACACCGAGATCCACAACAGCTTCGGCCCGGACCTCACGGCGGAGACGTGGGAGCTGGAGTTGTAAGCTTCGGCTGGCCTCGGGCAGGCCCCCTCCGGGCCGGCACCACCGGCCCACCTCCCCCGAAACTGCCGGGGGAGGTTGGACACGACCCCATCCGTCCGAAGCGAAATCGAATTCTCCCCTTTCTCCCGCGCAGCGGGGGAGAGGGGCCGGTGGAGAGGGGGCCTTGTCGGACGCAGCGTGATCCCGTTCGACGACGCGCAAATCCCGCGGCCACGTCCTCCCCTCTCCGTGAGGAACGAACGGGGAGGGGCCGGGGGAGGGGCACCCTGCGACGCAGTTCGACGCTTGTCGCAATCACCTGTGAACGGGGGTCAGCCAGACAAAATCCTTGACGCCGCGCCTCTTCATATGCATCTTGGGACCGTTCGGTCTCTAACGATCAACGGGAGCAGGCGATGCGGAACGGAGAGCAGACGCGCGAGAACATCATCCGGCAGGCGGCGGCGCTGTTCAACCAGCAGGGGTTCGCCGGCGCGTCGATGTCGGACATCATGCTGGCCACCGGGCTGCAGAAGGGCGGCATCTACCGCCACTTTGAAAGCAAGGAGGCGCTGGCGCTGGAGGCGTTCGACTACGCCGTCGCCCAGATGGCCGGCCGTTTTGGCTCCACCCTGGCGGGCCGCGAGCACGCCATCGACCGCCTGCACGCCGTGATCGACGTCTTCGCGCGGCTGCACGACGACCCGCCGGTGCCGGGCGGCTGCCCCATGCTGAACACCGCCATCGAGAGCGACGACGGCAACCCCGCCCTGCGCGACCGCGCCCGCACGGCCATGGACGGCCTGCGCACGCTCATCCGCCAGACGGTGCGCAAGGGCATTCCCCGCAACGAGGTGCGCGACGACGTGGACGGCGACGAGCTGGCCACGCTGATGATCAGCACGCTGGAGGGCGGCGCGGCGCTGTCGCGGTTGTACGGCGACGGCGTGCACCTGCAGCGCGCCGCGGACGCCATGCGGCGGTACCTGGACGAGAGGGTGCG
>DASTVC010000775.1:0-5130 GCA_035759295.1 Longimicrobium sp.
CGGCGCGCCCCCTCCGCTCGCTCAGGCTCGCACCTCCCCCAAAAAAGACTGGGGGAGGTTGGTGGGGCAGGAATCTCGGCTCGGCGAAACGGATTACGCTGGCGTCCGA
Organism: Longimicrobium sp.; assembly: GCA_035759295.1. Taxonomy (GTDB): domain Bacteria; phylum Gemmatimonadota; class Gemmatimonadetes; order Longimicrobiales; family Longimicrobiaceae; genus Longimicrobium. The sequence continues at coordinate 110 of DASTVC010000775.1, forward strand.
CGAAGCCCCCTCTCCCCCGGCCCCTCTCCCCCGCTGCGCGGGAGAAAGGGGAGAATTCGATTGCGTTGTGGCAGGATTTCGGGTCAGGGTTGTAGAGGTTTCGGGAACGGGGGGATGGATGTAGCGCGGCAGAGGGCCATCCGCGTTTTTCGAGGGAGGCATGGTATCCTTCGGAGCGGCGCGGAGGCCGGAATCCCGGTCCACCTGATGCGCGTCTGTTGCGGGCTTTCGGCGCGCGCGGTAGATCGGGGTGAGTGCGGGATGCAGATGCGGGCGCGCGAAGCCGGCCGCGGAGGCGGGAGAGGGTTTGCGAGACGCGCTGCAGGGCGGATGCGACGAGGTGCGGGTGTGCGGGTGGGTGGGCTTCGGACGTTTTCGATACATACCGCGCAGGCCAGGCTGTGACGGCCGATGGATGGCCGACGTCCTGGCACGGGTACGGAGTCGTCCGGATGGGCGGCGGGCTGAAAAACGAGTTACAGGTGATGCAGGAATGATCTCTCGCGTTCGCGCCGGCGCCGCCGGCCTGATGGTGCTCATGCTGGCGCTGGGCGGCTGCAACGGCAACGGGACGACGCCGCCGATCGTGGAGCCGCCGCCGGAGCGGCCCGATCTTCCGCAGGACTACCGCGCCAGCGGCCACGCCGCCGCCGGCGACGTCTTCGTGCACCTGTTCGAGTGGAAGTGGCCCGACATCGCCCGCGAGTGCGAGAGCGTGCTGGGGCCCGCCGGCTACGAGGCGGTGCAGGTGTCGCCGCCGCAGGAGCACATCGTTCTGCAGGACATGCCCTGGTGGATCCGCTACCAGCCGGTGAGCTACTCGCTGGGCCGCAGCCGCAGCGGCACAGCGGCCCAGTTCAGCGACATGGTGACGCGGTGCAAGGCCGCGGGCGTGGACATCTACGTGGACGCCGTCATCAACCACATGACGGCGGGCGGGGGGACGGGGACCAACGGCACCGTCTACACCAAGTACAACTATCCCGGGCTGTACACGCAGGCGGATTTCCATCCCCAGTGCGGCATCAACAACTACCAGAGCGCGGCCAACGTGCAGGACTGCGAGCTGGTGGGGCTGGCGGACCTGAACACCGGCTCCACGGCGGTGCAGCAGAAGATCGCGGACTACCTCGTGGGCCTGGTGCGGCTGGGGGTGGCCGGGTTCCGCATCGACGCGGCCAAGCACATACAGCCCGTGGAACTGGATGCCATCCTGGACCGCGTGAACCAGACGCTGACGGCGGAGGGGCGGCCGGTTCCCTACTGGTTCGCGGAGGTGATCGACAACGGCGGAGAGGCGGTGCGGCGCGAGCACTACTACGGGCTGGCGTACGGCACCGGCGGCGCGGCGGACATCACCGAGTTCCGCTACAAGGGCGTGGGCGACAAGTTCCTGGGCGGCGGCGGCCAGCGGCTGGTGGACCTGCGGACCTTCTCGCAGGCCACGTGGAACCTGATGCCCAGCGACAAGGCGGTGGTGTTCCTGGAGAACCACGACACGCAGCGCGGCACCGGCATCTGGTACCGCGACGGCCAGGCGTTCCGGCTGGCGAACGTGTGGATGCTGGCGCAGCCGTACGGCTATCCGTCGGTGATGTCGAGCTACGCCTTCGAGCGGACCTCCGCCGCCGGCCGCGACGCGGGCCCGCCCTCGGAGGACGGCGCGACGAACGACGTGGCCTGCGCGGCCAGCCTGGAGACGGCGACGCTGGGCGGCTGGGTGTGCGAGCACCGCGATCCCATCATCCTGCGGATGGTCGGCTTTCGCCACGCCATGGCGGGGACGGACGTGAACCACTGGTGGGACAACGGCGCCAACGTCATCGCCTTTTCCCGCGGCGCCAAGGGTTTCGTGGCCATCAGCCGCGAGCCGGCGGTGTTCACGGCGTCCGTGCCCAGCGGCCTTCCCGCCGGCACCTACTGCGACGTGCTCACCGGCGGCAAGGTGGGCGGCGCCTGCGTGGGGACCAGCGTGGACGTGGACGCCGCCGGCGTTGTCGCGCTGCGGATCGTGGAGAACTCGGCCATCGTGATCCAGACCGAGACGAAGCTGTGAGGCGCACGCCTCCGCGGGTGGACAGCGGGCCGTGGCGCGCGTGATCCGCGCGCTGCTCCTCGTTCTCGCGCTCCTCCTTCCCGGCGCCGCGACGGCGCAGGGGGGACAGGGCGCGCCCGCGGTCCGGCGTGCCTACGTCGACTCCGAGGGAGTGGTGCGCTGGAGGGACACGCGCGAGGAGGTGCTGCTCTTCGGGGCCAACTACGCGCTCCCCTCATCCAGCGACTACCGCGCGGCGGGGTACCTGACGGACGACCGCAAGCGGTTGATCGACCAGGACATGGCGCACTTCGCCCGGATGGGATGGGACGGGCTGCGGGTGGCGTTCTGGGGCGACTGGCAGAACGCCGACCGCGCGGGCAACCTGATCCCCAACGACCACCTGGACCTGCTGGACTACCTGGTGGCGCGGGCGCGTGAGCGCGGCATCTACATCCTCTTCAACCCCATCCACACCTACCACGCGGGGTGGCCGGATGCGATGGGGGACAGCTTTCCCGGCTTCGCGGCGCACACGCCCAAGGAGCGGCTGGGGACGGACCCCGCCGCCATCGCGGCGCAGACGAACTACATCCGCCAGATCCTGGCGCACGTGAACCCGTACACGGGCACGGCGCTCAAGGACGAGCCGTCGATCCTCTTCATCGAGATGATCAACGAGCCCATCCACCACCCGGATGACCTGGCGGGCTCGGTGCGGTACGTGGACTCGCTGGTGGATGCGGTGCGGGACGCGGGGAGCACGGCGATCACCTTCCACAACGTGAGCCAGGACTTTCGCATCGCGCCGGCGATCCGCGATTCGCGGGTGCAGGGCGCCACCTTCGGCTGGTATCCCACGGGGCTGAACTCCGGCCACGAGCAGCGCGGCAACACCCTGCGCACGGTGGAGGAGTATCCGCAGCTGGCCAACCCGGCGCTGCGGGGGATGCCGCGGCTGGTGTACGAGTTCGATTCGGCGGACCAGCAGACGGGCTACATGTATCCCGCCATGGTGCGGACCTTTCGGACCGGCGGGGTGCAGCTGGCGGCGATGTTCGCGTACGACATGCTGGAAACGTCGTCGCGCAACCTGGGGTGGCAGACGCACCGGCTGAACCTGGTCTACACGCCGCGCAAGGCGATGAGCGCGGTGATCGCCGCGGAGGCCATGCGCCGCCTGCCGCGCGGCGGGGACTACGGCGGATATCCGGCAGACACGCTGTTCGGCCCGTTTCGCGTCAGCTACGCGCAGAACCTGAGCGAGATGGCGGCGGAGGATGCCTTCCTCTACGCCGGGTCGACGAACACGCTGCCGCCGCGGCCGGAACGGCTCACGCGGGTGGCGGGATACGGATCGTCCCCCATCGTCGCGTACGAAGGGGAGGGGATCTACTTCCTGGACCGCGTGCGCGAGGGTGTCTGGCGGCTGGAGGTCTATCCCGACGCGGTGGACGTGGACGATCCGTTCCGCATGCAGCGCGCGGACAAGGTCGTGACGCGCGCCATCTACCGCAGCCACGGGATGCGGATCAGCCTGCCGGACCTGGGCGCGGACTTCGACGTGCAGACCGTGGCGGCGGGAAACATGGCGCCGTCACGCGCGGAGGGCGGGCGGTTCACCGTTTTGCCCGGCGTGTACGTGCTGAGCGCGGGCGGACCCATCGATCTCGCCTCGCTCCCCGCGCGGATCGGCCGGCTGGGATTCGACGAATTCCACACGCCGGACCCGGACCCTCTGCCGGTGCGCGTGCTCCCGTGGACCACGCCGCAGCACGTGTCCGGGCGGCCGGCGTTCTTCACGGCGCGCGTGGTGGGCGATGCGCGGCCGGACTCGGTGACGCTGTGGATCCGCCGCGTCGGCACCGGCTGGTTCCGCCCGATTCCCATGCACGCCGCCAGCGCCTACGGGTACGCCGCCATCTTCCCCGCGGACTCGCTGCAGCCGGGTCCGCAGGAGTACCTGATCAGCGTGCGCTACGGCGATACGACGACCACGTACCCGGAAGCGTCCGCCGCGCGCCGGGCGACTGGGACTTCTCGACGGACGCGTTCTGGCACACGGCCGTCGTATCCCCCAGGACCCCGCTTCGGCTCTTCGCGCCGGGGGAGGATGCGGGGCGGCTGGCGTTCTCGCGCATCGGGGACGGCTGGCGGCAGGGGATCTTCCGCATCGTCACCTCCGAAGCCTCGGGCGAGGCGGCGCTGCACCTGGAGCTGCCGGTGAACGTCGACGGCATCAGCCCCGACGACTACACCACGTCGCTGCTGGTGATGGACCGCATCGCCGGGCGCGGGGAGACGGCCGCCGGCGCGACGGGCGTCCGCGTGCGGCTGCGCGGCGTGGGCCCGCGCCAGACGCTGCACCTGACGCTGATGGAAGCCGACGGCACCAGCTGGAGCGCCGCGGTGGAGACCGACGGCACCTGGTCCGACCGAACGATCCCCATCGCCGACTTCCGGATCGCGCGCGGCGTAAAGCTGCCGCAGGGGTACCCGGGAACGTGGAACTACTGGGTCGAGCCCGCCGGCGGCCGCGGCGGCGCGGGAGATCGCATCCGCCTCCCGCAGATCGAGCGCCTGCAGCTCTCCCTGCGCCGCGAGCCGGGGATGGACGTGCAGCCCGGGACGTACGGGGTGGAAGTGGAGTCGGTGGAGCTGGTGTTCGACTGACGGGACTCGGAAGCTCTGGGCGCGACCCGCGAGCGCCCCCTCCGGGCTCGCATTACTCGCCCACCTCCCCCAAAAAAGACTGGGGGAGGTTGGGGTAGGGGAGGGACCTGGGAGCTACGGAGAGGGTGGCGCGGGATGGTGGGCCGCCCCCCTCCCCGGCCCTCCCCCGCAAACAGCGCGGGGAGGGAGGTGCGACGCACCTTGTCGGAGCGGGATCGAAGTCCACCTCCCCCAGGGGTTTTGGGGAGAGGTGCGAGCCTAAGCGAGTAAGGGGGCGCCGTCCGCCGCCAGCTCAATGCCGTTCGAAGCGTCC
>DASTVC010000776.1:0-2814 GCA_035759295.1 Longimicrobium sp.
GAGCTCATGCGCGACCGGCTGGACCTGCGTTTCAGGGAGACGGGGCACCAGAACGCGTACTTTCCGCTGTTCATCCCCCAGAGCTTCCTCGAGCGCGAGGCGGCGCACGTGGAGGGCTTTGCCAAGGAAGCCGCCATCGTCACCCACACGCGCCTCAAGGCCACCGACGACGGCAAGCTGATCCCCGACCCCGCCAGCAAGCTGGAGGAGCCGCTGATCGTGCGCCCCACGTCGGAGACCATCATCTACGAGATGTTCGCCAAGTGGGTGCAGAGCTACCGCGACCTGCCCCTGCTGTACAACCAGTGGGCGAACGTCGTGCGCTGGGAGATGCGCACGCGCCTGTTCCTGCGCACCACCGAGTTCCTGTGGCAGGAAGGCCACACCGCCCACGCCACGCACGACGAGGCAGAGGCGGAGGCGCTTCAGATGCTGGGCGTGTACCGCGAGTTCATGGAAGGCTACCTGGCCATGCCCGTGGTCGTGGGCCAGAAGAGCGATTCGGAGAAGTTCGCCGGCGCGCTGCGCACGTACACCTGCGAGGCGATGATGCAGGACAACCGCGCCCTGCAGAACGGCACCTCGCACAACCTGGGTCAGAACTTCGCCAAGCAGTTCGAGCTGAAGTTCGCGTCGGAATCGGGCGGCGAGGAGTACGCGTGGAACACGTCGTGGGGCGTGAGCACGCGCATGGTGGGCGGCCTGGTGATGACCCACGGCGACGACAAGGGGCTGGTGATGCCGCCCCGCGTGGCGCCCATCCAGGTGGTGATCGTCCCCATCTACCGCAAGGACGACGAGCGCGAGCTGGTGCTGGCCAAGGCGGCCGAGATCGTGGCGGCGCTGGGCGGCATCCGCACCCACGTGGACGACCGCGACAAGCTTACGCCCGGCGCCAAGTTCTTCGAGTGGGAGATGAAGGGCGTGCCATTCCGCATCGAGGTGGGCCCCAAGGACATCGCCAAGGGGCAGGTGGTGCTGGCGCGGCGCATTCCCGAGGGCGAGGAGCGCAAGCAGTTCCTTCCCGAGGCGGACGTGCTGGGGTCGATGGCGCAGCGGCTGGAGGACTACCACACCTTCCTGCTGGACCGCGCCCGTGCCCGCCGCGACGCCAATTCGCATCGCGGCATCGACTCGTACGACCGCTTCCGCGAGATCATGGAAGGCCCCGGCGGCTTCGTCTACGCCGGCTGGTGTGAATCGGCCGAGTGCGAGGAGAAGGTGAAGGAGGATACGAAGGCCACCATCCGCTGCCTTCCCTCCGAGGAGTTCCGCAGCGACCCCGCCCCCGCGAAGTGCCTGGTCTGCGGCGCCGACGCGACGACCGAAGCGGTCTGGGCAAAGGCGTACTGATCGGCTGACGCGCGAAAGGCCGCCCCGGAGTGTGGGGGCGGCCTTTTTCGTACGAAGGTACGAAGGTACGAAGGTACGAAGGTACGAAGACGGTGCGTACCCTCGTTACCCCGTACCCTCGTACCTTTCAGAACCGCAGGATCCAGCGGTCCGCGGGCGGGGGCGGCGCGGGATCGTCCTGCTTGGGGCCGATGGCCAGCCGGTCGATGCCCAGCGCCTGCCGCAGCGATACGCTCAGCGCGCCATCCGCGGGCGCGCGGCAGCCGCGCTCCGGGTTGCACGGCCCCGGCGGCAGGCCCACGGGCGCGCCGGTGCCGGCCTGCGGTGCGGAGCCTGCGCGGGTCAGCAGCCAGTTCAGGGCGCCGCGCTCCTCCGCGGAAAGGCGGAGCGAGAGGTCGGCCACGCGGCGGCCGAGGCTCTGCGGGGGCGGCGCGGGGTCATCCTGCTTTGGGCCGATGGCGACGGCGCCGTCTCCGGCGGGATTGGGGCGCGGCGTACGGCCGCCCTGGACGACGATGCCTGACTGCGCTGTACGGCCTCCCTGCACCACGATCCCGCTGGCACCCGCCGTCCGGCCGCCCTGGACGATGATCGCCACGCGGCTCGCGGCCTCGTTCGTCCCCGGCTGGTCCTCGCACCCGCCGCCGGGGCCGATCTGCAGCACGGGTGTGACCCGCACTTCGCCCGCCGCCGGCGTGGGCGCGAGGGCGGCGCGCAGCAGCACGTCATTCCAGAGCGCCCGCTCCGGGGCTGGCAGGGCGGCGGCGAAGCTGTCCAGCCGCGCCTGCAGCGTCTGGAGGGTCCTGGGCCAGACGATGATGGTGTTGCCGCTGCCGGGCGCCTGCGCGCGCTGCTGCACGCGCAGGTTCGGCACCTGCGCGGCCAGCGGGGCGGCGACCAGGGTAGCCAGGAGCAGGGTGGGGATGGGGTGGATCAGGCGCATGGCGGGTCCTCCGCGGGTGCGGGGTCTGCTTCCCGGCTCCGGATGCTTCCGGCCGGGCGCGAGGTGTAGTAGACTGCAGCGGTAGCAGAAAGCCGTCAAGAACGGCGGCCCTGCGGCGCAGATCGTGCGCCCGATGATGACGCGGGCGCCAGGGCGGAGTCACACCAGCGGGGAGGACGGGTTGGAGGATACGGCTGTCGCGGGCGTGGCGGACGCGTTTCCGCGCGTCGAGGGCATTCTGCACTGCGAGGACGTGCCGCTGCCGGAGCTGGTGGCGCGGTGGGGCACGCCGCTGTACGTCTACAGCCAGGGCGCCATCCGCGAGCGCTACCGCGAGCTGGACGAGGCGCTCGCGCCGGTGCCGCACCTGATCGCGTACTCGGTCAAGGCGAACGGCAACCTGGCCGTGCTGCGCACCCTGGCCGAGATGGGCGCCGGCGCCGACGTGGTGTCGGGGGGCGAGCTGCGGCGGGCGCGGCTGGCCGGCATCCCCGGCGAGCGCATCGTGTTCAGCGGGG
>DASTVC010000777.1:0-8299 GCA_035759295.1 Longimicrobium sp.
ACCGCGCCCAGCACCTGCGGCGCCAGGTCGCGCAGCAGGCGGGCAACCGCAGCGTCGGGGGATGCGCTCACGGGCGCAGGGGGAGCGGGGTGGCTTCCACGCCGGGCACCCGCGTCGCGGCGACGCGCGGCGGGTGCACCGGAGTGGAGCGCGGCGATCTGGCGGTCACGCGTCCGTGGGCGGCGCGCTCATCACCTGGCGCACCTCGATGGGCATGTTGAGCGGCGCGCCGCCGGGGCCCGGCGCCGCCGACGCCTTCGCGGCGATCTGGTAGGCGCGCTCCGGCGAATCCACCTCCACGATCCAGTAGCCGGCCAGGAACTCCTTGGCCTCGGCGAACGGCCCGTCCGTCACCGGCGCGCCGTCCTTGTCCGCGCGCACCAGCCGGGCCTCGCCGGGCGCGGCCAGCCCCTGCGCGTCCGCCCACTCGCCGGCCTCCATCAGCTCCTTGTTGAACTGGTGCATGAAGCCGATGTGGGCCTTGAAGTCTTCCGGCGACCAGTCGTTGACCTTGTAGTCGCCCGTGCCGCGCGGCGCGTGCATCATCAGCATGTACTTCATGGTTCGTTCTCCGGTCGATGTGGCGTTCGTTGGACGGCTGGCAGGGGAGCCGTGATCGGCCCTTGCGCACTGTAGTCGGAGCGGGCGGGGCGTTCTCTACATCAGGGTGAGAAGTCGTATCCGCCGGTGAACCCCCAGTCAAGCGTGCACGCCGTCGCCACACGGATTCCGCCACGGCAAGCTTGTGTTCTGTCCCTTCGGCACCCAACTTCGAGCGCTTTCCGTTTTCTGGCCCGGTCTGCCCGCCACGTCGCACCCAATGCATGGCTGCATGATCCTCCCTCCCGCGCCCGGTTCACGCCCACGCCCGCTGTCCCTTCGCCCCGTCAACCACCCGACGCCCAGCCGATGAAGCGCGGCGTCATTCTCGCGCTCACGGCGGCGGTGCTGGCCGGCACGGCGGTGATCGGATACGCGCTCCACGCACGCCCGAGCCCGATGCGGCAGCTGGCTCGTATGAACCCGGCGCGCCCCTTTGCGCCGCGGCTGTCCATCGCCACCGAATACCACGGCTGCGAGCCGGCCCCGGCGCAAGCGGGCGATCTGCTGCCGCGCATGGAGTGCGGCAAAAGCGACGCGGGGTCGCTGGACCTGCCCGGACTGGCGGGCGCCGGCGGAAGCACCGACCCCGACCTGCTGCGGGCGTCCGGCCTGGCCGCCATCATCTGGCCCGATCCAAAGGACGATCAGGCGCTGAGCGATGCCATCGTCCGGCTGGAGAAGGCGCTGCGGCTGTCGAGGCGCCGGGTGCCGCTGCTGATTGATCTCTCCGCCGCTCACATGGTGCGCGCCGAGCGCGAGCAGCAGCCGTCCGATCTGCTCGTCGCGATGGAGTACGCGGATGAAGCGGTGGCGCTGGAGCCCCGCAACCTGGCGGCGCGCTACAACGCCGCGCTCGCCAGGCAGGCCTTTGCGCTGGACGAGGAGGCGGAGCGGGCGTGGGACGCGTACCTATCGCTCGACTCGAGCTCGGAGTGGGCGAAAGAGGCGCGTGCGAGAAAGGATAGCCTGATCACGACCCCGCGGGAGATCCACAAGCCCGATCCGAACACATCTACGGCCGAGGTGGATTTGTTCGCCGCGCGCTACCCGCAGGAGGCGCGGGAGTATGGGTGGGACCACGTGCTGGGCGAGTGGGGCGCGGCTTTGGAGAAGGGTGATACGGCGGAAGCGTCATTGCAGCTGGGTCTGGCGCAAGAATTGGGGCGCGCGCTGAAAAAACGACCCGGGGGCGATGCATCGCTGGCGGATGCCGTAGATGCCATTCGTGCGGCACAACATGACCGAGCGGCCACGCTGGTCCTTGCCCGGGCGCACCAGGCGTACGCTGCTGGACAGCCATATATACCGAGATTACAGGGTAAGGAAGCGCTTCCACACTTCGACAGCGTAGCGCGCATGCGGCCCGCGTCGCCCGTGCTGCTGCAGTGGAACACCTTGTTGCACGCAACCGCGCAAATCCAGACGGGAGAAGTCGAGGAACCCAAAAGCGACCTGCACACGCTATTGGCCGAGGTGGACAGCGCCCGCTATCCCGCGTTGATGGGCCGTGCGCGAAGGATGCTGGGAGCCATGCTGCTTCAACGCAGAAACGCGGCGCGGGAGCAGTTCGCCAGCTCCGCACGGCACTCCGCTCGTGCGGGCGAGGCTGAGAACGAGGGCGATGTGCTTTCCATGGATGGCGAGGCCGCCCACGAGGAGGGCGACACGGTCGCAGCCTACCAGATCCTCTACCGGGCGCAGCGGGCACTGCGTCCGTACCGAAAATCGCGTCGGCTGCATACCCAGCTGATCGCACTGGCAAGGTACACCGCCGACGACGGAATGCCGCATGCCGCGCTGGCCATTCTCAACGAGGATGTGCGGGTTGCAAGGCGTGAAGGTACGCCAGCGCGTTTGCTGGATGGGTTCCAGCGCAGGTCACGCGTGAACGCCATCATAGGGGATGCCTTTGGGGCCGCGCGGGATTGGGATTCCGCGGCCGCCATCCGGCTTCCCGAAGACGAAGCGCAGCAAAACTGGGCGAGGGCTGCCCTCCAGCTGGCCAGCCCCGACAGTGTCTCCGGCGCGGAATTGAACGCCGCGCTACGAGCGTTGTCGGGGAACGAACTGTGGCTGACCACTGCGTTTGGCCGCGCTGCGGATGTGCGGATCGCGGAACGAGATCTTGATGGCGCCAGCCGCGACCTGGAAGCCATCGTCACCAGGGTCGTGAAGTCACCGGGCCCGCTGGGCGGCGCCCTGCTCGAGCAGAGGCGTGAAAGCTTCGACCGGCTGGTGATGCTGTATCTGCGCATGGGCAAGCCCATCGCGGCGCTGCAGACGCTGGAGCGTGGCCGGCTCTCGTTCGCGCGGCAACGCGACAGCGCGGCGGTTGCCGGTGACAGTTGGGTGGCTACCCGCGACACTCTTCGCGCGCCGCCGGGACACGTGGCACTGGAGTATACGCTGATCGGCGACACGCTGATCATCTGGGTGCTTCGCGGCGACACCCTCCACGTGAAGCAGCAGACCGTGGATCGGCAGGCGTTCGTGCTGGCGGTGGAGCAGGTGGGCGCCGCGCTGGAATCACCCGACGCGCCCGTCCCCACGCGCGCCCTGCGGCGGCTGTACGACCAGTTGATCCGGCCGGTGCGCGGCTACCTGGGGCCCGCGGAGACACCGCTGGTCATCCTGGCGGACGGCGAGGTGGCGGGCGTTCCCTTTGCCGCGCTGCTGGACGGGAACCGCTACCTGATCGAAGACCACCCGCTGCGATTCGCCGCGACGCTTGCGGACGCCGCCTACCAGGCACCGCCGCGCGCGCTCGCCGGCCCTGCCCTTCTCGTGGCCGATCCCGCCTTCGACAAAGGTGCGTATCCCCTGCTGCTCCCGCTGGACTGGGCGCGGATGGAAGTGGATTCGCTGCTCCGTATCTACCCCCGCAACGTGCTGCTGCGCGGGGACAGCGCCACCCGTGACACCTTCGTGGCGAGCGCGCAATCCGCCAGCGTAATCCACTACGCCGGCCACGCCGTGTTCGTCGACGCGCGGCCGGAGCGCTCGTACCTGGTGCTGGCGGGCGCGGATACCACCGGCCGCCTGACCGCCGAGGCGGTGCGCGGGCTGCGGCTGGGCGGTGTTCGGCTGGTGGTGCTTTCCGCGTGCCGCACGCTGCGTTCGCGCGAGGGGCGCTCGGGCGGGTTCGCGGGGCTATCGGGAGCGCTGCTGGCGGCGGAGGCGGGCGGGGTGGTGGGAAGCCTGTGGCAGGTGAGCGACGAGCTCACGGGCCCGCTGATGAGTGAATTTCACGATCAGTTCAAGGAATCCGGCGATCCCGCGCGAGCCCTGAGGGATGCGCAGCTCGCGATGCTGCGCTCGAAGGACGATCCGCGGCTGAACTCGCCGGCCGCATGGGCCGGGTTCCGCTACACCGGATCCCAGCGCCCCTGACCGCGAACGCACCTCTCGCGGACGCGGGCGGCCGGCCGGAGCAGCGGATCGATTTGTACGGGCGATGATCCCGCAGGTTGGGGCAACAACTCAATGGGCGGACGGTTGCCGGACTCGACGATGACGAGAGGATGCGGAGGGGTGGCCCGGTCAGCCGGAAAGCCGGGCCAGCAGCGTGGCGAGATCGTTTTCGAGCCTGTCCCACCGCGGAGCACTTCCCGCCGGGAGCGCATCGCGTACGCGCCTCACCGCCTGCGCCGCCCGCTCATCGCGCGCCAGGCCCTTGGCGCGGCGCAGCATGCCCTCGCTACCGCCGTCCGCAAAGAAGTCGGCGTTCCGCTGATTCGCCGCCAGCCGAGCGGCTTCCAGCCACGCACCCAGCTCCAGCGGCCCGCGCGGGTCCTTCACCCCGGCCATGGCCTGTTCCAGCAGCGCGCTCAGCGAATCCGCGGGTGCGCCGGGATGCTCGGCGATGCGGTGAAGCGCCGTGCCGTCGACGCCGCGATCGACGCTGGCGTGCAGCCGCCCCGCCAGTTCCCGCGTCCGCGCCGTGTCGCGTGTCCGGATCGCGATGGAGAGATCCACGAGCAGCGCGCCGTTGTACACCGCCCGCGCCTTGCGCTCCGCGCTGGTCCTTGCGCCTCGCACCCCGTTGGACGGTGTGGGAACCCGCCATTCCGGGGGCAGCCCCTGCGCGGACGGGTACGCGGCCAGCGCGAGCTGCTGCGGGGTCCGCGTCAGCGACGGCGCGCGTCCCTTCCACACCACCCCCAGCACCAGGAGCAGCACCACCGTTCCGGTAACGGCAATCGTGGTGCGCCGCCATCCGCCGCGGCCCATGGAGGGTACACGGGGCGGGCGGCCACGGGCGTCCTCTTCCTCCAGCGCGCGCAGCACCCCCGCGGTGCCGGCGAATACCTCGTAGTCGTCGTCGGCCGCGGCAAGGCGCGCCAGCATGTCTTCACGCTGGTTGGCCTGCACCCGGCCTTCGAGAAGCGCCGCCAGCCGCTCGTCGTCTTCGTTCGGCTCCTTCACCGGCCTTCTCCTGGTGTGGTCGCATGTATACCCATTGGGTCGGACACGCTCGCAAAAAGTCTCATTTTGCGCGTCACGGCTCCTTCCGGTCCATCAGGTCGTGCACGTCCTCCTCGTGTACACCTTCCGCTTCCATGGTGCCGCGCAGCAGCTCGCGCAGACGCTTTACCCGGCGGTACAGGGGCTTCTGCTCGATCTTCAGCGCGCGGGCCACGTCGGCCAGCGTCAACCCGTCCACGAAGTGCATGCGCACGATCATCTGGTCCTCGGCGCCCAACCGGTCCATGGCGCGCTTCAGCGCCCCCGTCACCTGGTCGCGCAGCGCCCGGGTCTCGGCACCGGTCACGCGCGTGTCGGCACGGTCGTCCGCTTCGGTGGTCTCGGTCAGCTCGTCCGCCGAAACCTCCCGGTGGCGCGGCTCGCGCGGGGGGAGCTCCTTCAGCAGGTCGCCCAGCTCACGGTCGGAAAGGCCGGTGCGGCCGGAGGTGCGCAGCATCTCGCCGGCCTGGTCCAGACGAAAGCCGTCGCGGTACACCAGCGCCTCCAGGTCGGGGGCCGGCGGCCCCAGCCGCCGCGCCATGGCCGACGGGCGCCACCGTCCGCGGTCACCGCGCCAGTAGTCCAGGAACTTTCGCTGCACCACCACCGCCAGGTACGTCTTGAGCAAACTCTCCCCGCGGTAGTTGCGGATGATGGCGTAGTCGTCCTCCATCAGCTTCAGACGGATCGACGCGGCAAAGTCCTCCGCTTCGGGGCCCCACACCCCGTGCTGGTTGCAGGTCTTTTCGGCGACCCGGTTGATCCAGCCGAGGTGCTCCAGAAAGAGGTTCTCGGGGTTCTGCGGGTGGTGCATCCGCGGGCGGGGACAGAGGGCGCGGCGAAAACAGATCGAGCGTGCAAAGTATCGGCTCCGCGCGCGCGCAACAACACGGCCACGTTCGGTACGCACGCTTCGGCCGGGCGCCGTGGAGAAAACCAGCACCGGTGCCCGACCATCTATCCGCGTGCGCACCACGCCGTTCCTGCCCCGCCACCGTGGGCACGCGGCGAAGACGTTCACCTTTCATCACCTACGGGAGCACATCATGGCGTTCACTCTCCGCATTACCTTTTCGGGCCTGTGCCTGTTCGTTCCCGAGGCCGTGGGCGAGGGCGGCACCGGCCGCATGCACGTGCTGCTTCCCGGGATGTTCGGACACCACCACTGCGGTACGGACCGGCACGTGGCCGCGCTGTCGTACGACGCCGGCGCGCTGGTGCAGGGCGGGCCCGTGCTCGGTGTGCCGGTGATGGCGCGGCTGGACCGGCAGATGCTCTCGTTCGGCGGCGAAGACACGGCCAGCCTGAGCCTGTGTGCCCACATCCCCGACCTGAAGCAGATCACCAACCAGGGCGTAGACCCCGACCACCTGGCCGACGACACACGAGGCAAGCTGGTTTCGCGCGTTACGCTGCGGGCGGGGCAGATCACGCGGGTGGCGCAGGGGGTGTGCTGGGAGTGGGAGGGCGAGTTCCGTCCCATGGCCCACCGGGTGGAGTGGGAGATGGAGATCCCCGACCTGGATGCCGACCGGCTGACCGTGATCGCGACGCCGCTGGGCGGCGGCGCGTCCAAGCCGCTGGGCACGCTGTTCCCGACGAACGGGCTGCTCAGCCTGACCGTGTACCACGACACGGTCGACAACCTGCCGCCGGACCCTCTGCCGGCCGAGCACCAGCCCACGCTGAACCCCGGCCAGGAAGCCCCGCACTTCGCCGCGTTCTACGGCGTGTTCGGCGGCCCCGTGCCCATGAAGCTCCCCCGCTACTGGGGCAAGCTGACCGACTGCCCCCCGCTGGCGAACGGGTGTGCCCCCCTGCCCCCGGACATGGGCGGCAACGCGTTCGGCTGCGTGTCGGCCGGCGTGGGACTCTGACGGGCCGCGTCTTCACCTGCGAACATCCTTCATACGGGAGCCATTGGCGATGTCTCAGGCCGTGTCCATTCACATCGGCGTAAACGACCCCCGGCCAGCCGACCCGTTCGCCGCGCGGGCACGGCTTGCGGACAGCGAAGCAGCCGCCTGGCGCATGGCGGAACTGGCCAGCCAGGCCGGCTACGGCTCCATGCTCGTGCTGCGGGGGCAGACGGCCACCCTGGCCGCGGTGAACGCCGCGCTCTGGAACGTGTCGCAGCTGCTGGCCGGCGGTGACACGCTGCTGGTCACCTTTTCCGGGCACGGCGGACAGGTGCCGGACCAGGACGCCGAAGATCCGCACGGGTCGGACGAGTCGTGGTCGCTGCACGATGGCGAGCTGCTGGACGACACGTTGTGCGGCTACTGGCGGCTGTTCAAGGCAGGGGTGCGCATCGTGGTGGTGTCGGAAAGCTGCTACAGCGGGGGGATGATGCGCTCGGTGGACGAGGAGGAGTTGCTCCTCCAGCAGAACACGGCCGCCGCCGGGCCTCGCCGGATGCGGGATGGAGGAATGGGATCGGGAGGCGGCGACGAGCTCCCCCCGCTGGATGCACCCCCCGGGTGGCACCAGAAGCGCGGCGAGCCGGCCTGGCAGCAGGCGGAGGTGCGCAAGACCATGGGCCCCACCGTCGTCGAACCGTTTCGCGACCCCAGCGGCGTACGGGCGACCGTGCTGATGCTCACCGCCTCCAGCGAGACCCAGCCCGCACAGGCCGGCCTGTTCACGGACTGCCTGCTGGAAGTCTGGGCCGGCGGCGCGTTTCCCGGCAGCTACCGTGAGTTGTTCGACGAGGTGAAGCGCCGGGTGATGAGGGTCAAGAGCGACCAGGAGCCGCAGATCCTGATGCTGGGCGCTCCCGATCCCGCATTTCCCCAGGCGCCGGCGTTCCGTCCGCAGCCCGGTCCGGCGGCGGAGGGCTCGACGATGAGAGACGGGGGAGGCGGGCCGGTGATGCGCGGCGGCTGACGGTCCTTCCGCGCCCCGCTTCGCCGCTCCGCGCGAGGCCGCGCTGCGGTGCGGAAGGACGGATTCACGGGACCAGGACTGCTCCCGCGCAGGCGTGGCGGGAGCACGGGACTTACAAGGAGAGCCCCACGATGGGCGACAAGATCAAGGTGCTTTTCCTGGCCGCCGACCCGTTCGGGGAGGGAGCGCGGCGGGAGCTCGATGCCGGGATGCGGGCCATCGAGCGCGCCGTCCAGCGGGGCCGGGCGCGCGACACGCTGGAGCTGGCGGCGCACTTCACCGCGGGGGCGCGCGACGTCCAGGACGCGCTGCGGCGGCACCAGCCGCGGATCGTGCACTTCACGGG
>DASTVC010000778.1:0-8068 GCA_035759295.1 Longimicrobium sp.
CGAGTGCCGAGTGCCGAGTGCCGAGTGCCGAGTGCCGAGTGCCGAGTGCCGACTGCCGAGTGCCGAGTGCCGAGTGCCGAGTGCCGAGTGCCAAGACGCATCGACTCGCTCGACGCGTCACCATCGCACCATCACACCATCACACCATCACACCATCACACCATCACACCATCACACCATCACGCCCGTTCACCCGTTCACCCGTTCACCCGTTCACCCCGTCACCTCCCCCGCTGGCACATCCGCCCCCGAGGCTGTATCTATCAACCCTGACTCAACCTGAGAGCCACCGGGAGCACGAGATTGGCAACCCCGAGGATCAAGTTCGACGCGGACCTGTGGCGCGAGCGCGCGCGTAGCGGCTGGACGCGGCTGCGCGGCGCCTGGCGCGACCGGCAGGAGCGCAAGATCGTCATCGGGCTGGCGGCGCTGTCGCTGGCCTCGTGCGGCACCGGGGGCATGGTGGCCGCGTGGACGCGCGCCTGCGCCGGCACCTGCCCCACCGCCGAGACCATCGAGAGCTTTGCCCCGCGGCAGGCCAGCCTGGTGCTGGACGCCGGCGGCGGCGTGCTGGGCCAGTTCTACCGCGAGCGCCGCACCCTCATCCACATCGACTCGCTGCCCAACCACGTGCCGATGGCGTTCGTGGCCATCGAGGACAAGCGGTTCTTCGAGCACGAGGGGGTGGACCCGGTACGCATCGTGGGCGCGGTGCGCGACAACATCATCAAGGGGTGGGGCGGGCCCGGCGGCAGCACCATCAGCATGCAGCTGGCGCGCAACCTGTTCCCGCAGCAGCTCCCCGCCAGCGAGACCAGCGTGCGCCGCAAGGTGGCCGAGATCAAGCTGGCCATGCAGATGGAGCGGCGCTTCAGCAAGCGGCGCATCCTGGAGCTGTACCTCAACCACATCTACCTGGGCTCCGGCTCGTACGGGGTGGAAGCGGCGGCCCGCACCTACTTCGGCAAGCCGGCGCGGCAGCTGAGCATCGTCGAGGCGGCCACCATCGCCGGCCTGCCGCAGGCGCCCAGCGCGTACGACCCGCGCCGCCACCCCGAGCGCGCCGAGCGGCGGCGCAACGTGGTGCTGCAGGCCATGGCCGACGCGCACGTGATCACCCAGGCGCAGGCGGACGAGGCCAAGGCCACCCCGCTGGCCCTGGCCCCCCCGGGTGGCGCGCGCGGCGCGCCGTACTTCGTCGAGGCCGTGCGCCGGCAGCTGGAAGACCGCTTCGGCGAGCTGCTGTACACGGGAGGGCTGCGCATCCACACCGCCATCGACCCCGTGCTGCAGCGCACCGCGGAGGCAGGGCTGGAGGAGCAGCTGCGGCAGATCGAGCGGGGGACGTACGGCGGCTTTCGCGGCCCCACCTACCAGCAGTTCACCGCCGGCATCAAGCCCGGGGAGGCCGTGACCCATACGCCGTACCTGCAGGGGATCGTCGTGGTCCTGGACCCCGCGACGGGGCTGGTGCGGGCAATGGTGGGCGGGCGGGACTTCAAGCAGTCGCAGTTCAACCGGGCCATGCAGGCGCTGCGGCAGCCGGGCTCGTCGTTCAAGCCGTTCGTCTACGCGGCGGCGCTGGAGCACGGGCGTTCGCCCTCGTCCGGCATCTCCGACGGCCCGCTGACCATCAACAACGGCAGCGAGTCGTGGTCGCCCAAGAACTACGACGGCACCTACGGGGGATGGACGTCGCTGCGGTCGGCGCTGCGCAACTCGCGCAACCTGGCGACGATCCGCCTGGGCCGGGAGACGGGAATCGAGAACGTGCGCGCCCTGGCCGCGCGCACGGGGATCGGGACGCGCATTCCCGGCTACCCCTCCGTCTACATCGGCTCGGCGGGCGTGTACCCCATCGACATGATGGCGGCGTACGCCTCCTTCGCCAACGGGGGATGGCGGGTGGAGCCGCAGCTGGTGGCGCGGGTGGAGAACCACCGCGGCGAGCTGCTGTGGGCCCCCGCCCCGGCCCCGCGCCGCGCGGTGGAGCCCGGGATCGCCTGGATTCTGACGGACATGCTGCGCGAGGTGGTGGACCGCGGCACCGGCTACCTGGCGCGCGACCCCTCGGTGGGCAACCTGCCGTACGAGG
The DNA here is from genome assembly GCA_035759295.1 of Longimicrobium sp. Classification (GTDB taxonomy): domain Bacteria; phylum Gemmatimonadota; class Gemmatimonadetes; order Longimicrobiales; family Longimicrobiaceae; genus Longimicrobium. Next base: position 2,096 of record DASTVC010000778.1, read on the forward strand.
TGCCCGCGGCGGGAAAGACGGGAACGACCAACGACAACACCGACGTGTGGTTCGTGGGCTACACGCCCGACCTGCTGGCCGGGGTGTGGATGGGGTTCGATACCCCGCGCCCCATCATGGCGGGTGCCACGGGCGGAACACTTGCCGTCCCGGTGTGGGCCCGTGTTATGCGTACCGCGTACGCAAACCGCAAAGCCCCGGAGCCGTGGCCCAAGCCCTCGGACGTGGTGATGCGGCGGGTGAGCGGGGGGCGCGTGCTCTCCGCGGAGTGCGGCGGCGGCGAGTTCGACTACTTCGCCGCGAAGCACGTGCCCGAGGCGTCGTGCCCGCAGCCGTCGGCGGCGCCGGAGTTCGTGGACCCCACGCCCGAACTGCCCGGACGGCCCGTTTTCCCGGGGCAGAAGCGCGAGCCGCGTCCCGAAGACTTCATCACCCCCGACGCGGAGCGCGAACGGCGGTGAGACACACATAGAAACAGGGCGGGACGAGAAGATGAAGCGCAAGCTGCTGATCGCACTCTGCATCTTTCTCGTCCTGGGCCTGAGCGGGTTCGCCTGGCTCTGGTTCGGCCCCTGCGGGCTGGGGGGGTGCGCCCCCGTGTCGGAGCTGGAGAAGTTCCAGGCCGAGGGCTCCCAGCTCTTCGACCGCGACGGCAAGCCCTTCGGCACCCTGGCGACCGTCAACCGGCGCGTCGTCCCCCTGGATTCACTCCCCGAGTACATGCCCCAGGCCGTCCTGGCCGTGGAGGACCGCCGCTTCTACTCCCACGGCGGCGTGGACTGGCGCCGCTTCATGGGCGCGCTGCTGCGCAACGTGCGCGCGCGCGGCGTGGAAGAGGGCGGCAGCACCATCACCATGCAGCTGGCGCGCAACCTGTTCCCCGAACGGCTGGACTACCGCGACCGCTCCATCCGCCGCAAGGTGCTGGAGGTGCGCGTGGCCCGGCAGATCGAGCGCGCGCTGGACAAGCGCAAGATCCTGGAGCTGTACCTCAACCACATCTACCTGGGCGAGGGCGCGTACGGCGTCGACGCGGCCGCGCAGACCTACTTCGGCAAGCCGGCGCACGAGCTTACCCTGGCCGAGGCGGCGCTCATCGGCGGGCTGCCGCAGTCGCCGTCGCGCATAAACCCGCGCGAGAACCGCAAGGCGGCCCGCACCCGGCGCGACCTGGTGCTGCGCGAAATGGCCAAGGCCGGCTACGTCACCCAGGCGCAGGCGGACGAAGCGGCCGCCACCCCCATCCGCCTGGCCAAGCGCACGGATACCGGCACGGGGCGCGGCTCGTACTTCATGGAGCGCGTCCGCCGCGAGCTGGAAGAGCGGGTGGGGCCGGAGTTCTACACCTCCGGCCTGCGCGTCTACACCACGCTGGACCCCGTGGCCCAGCGCGCGGCGGAGGAAGAGATCGCCAAGCAGGCCGACGCCATCGAGGCGGGCGCGTTCGGCGCGTATCGGCACCCCACCTGGCCGGAGGCGAAGGGCGAGACGGACGAGGGGATGACGTCGTACCTGCAGACGTCCGCGGTGGTGATGGAGGCGCGGACGGGGGCGGTGCGGGCGCTGGTGGGCGGGCGCGACTACGACGACAGCAAGTTCGACCGCGTGTACCAGGGGCTGCGGCAGCCGGGCTCCGCCTTCAAGCCGTTCGTCTACCTGACGGCGCTGGAGCGCAGCATTCCGCCGACCCGGAAGATCCAGGACGCGCCGGTCAAGATCGTGATGACGGGCGGCGAGGTGTGGGAGCCCAAGAACTACACGGGCCGATACGACGGCCCCATCACCGTCCGCGAGGCGCTGACGCGCTCCAAGAACACGGTGACGGTGCAGCTGGCGCAGGAGCTGGGGATGGCGTCCGTCATCCAGACGGCGCGGGAGATGGGGATCACCACGCCCATCCCCAACGTCCCCGCCACGGCGCTGGGCGCGGCGGAGGTGAAGCCGATCGAGCTGGTGCGCGCCTACGCGGCGCTGGCCAGCGGCGGATGGCTCCCGGAGCCGTACGTCATCGAGCGCATCGAGGACCGCCACGGCGAGGTCATCTACCGCGCGGAGCACCAGCGCGACCGCGTCGTCGACCCGGCCGCCGCGTACGTGCTGACCACCATGCTGCAGGACGTGGTGAACCGCGGGACCGGAACGCCCGTGCGCGGGGCGGGCTTCCGCGGCGCCGCGGCGGGAAAGACGGGGACCACCAACGGCGCCACCGACATCTGGTTCGTCGGCTACACCCCGGAACTGGTCGCGTCCGTCTGGTTCGGGCTGGACCGGCCGCAGACCATCGTGCGCGAGGCGTCGGGCGGGACCATCGCGGCGCCGGTGTGGGGGCGCATCATGTCGCGCATTGGCGGGCGCGCGGGGGACTTCGTGATGCCGCGCGGGGTGGTGACGGAGACGGTGGACCGGGCCACGGGGTACGTGGTGGACCCCGGTTGCCCGCCGCAGGGGGAGACGTACACGGAGTATTTCGTGGCCGTGCGCCCGCCGCGCCCGTACTGCTACGCGGGGCAGCCGTACCCCGCGATGGCGTTCGACACGGCCTTCGCGGACGAGGAGCTGGGCGCCTACGCGTACGACTACGAAAGCTACGATCCCGACACCGTGGGCACGGGCGATCTGCGCAGCAAGGGGATCACCTGGCCGGAGCTGGAGGAGCGCCGCCGCCGGGGTGACACCCTCAACCGCCCGCTGCCGGGGAGCGTGACCACCGACCCGGCGCCCGGCTACGACGTGCCGCCGATCAACACGCGGCCGTCCACGCCCACGCAGCCGCGCCCCACGCGCCGCGACCCCGTCGCCCCGCCGCCGACGATTCCGTCCGCGCCGGCGCCGCGTACGGACCCGCCGCGCACGGATCCGCCGCCCGAGCCCGCGCGGCCCAGGGAAGAGCCCCCGGTCCTGGGCCAGCCGGTGCAGCCCACGCCCACGCCGCCGCCCGACAGCACGTCGGTCCGCCGGCTGTGAACCGGGCGGCGGGCGACGGGTAAAACGAGAGGACGCAGAGAGATGGCCGGCTCTGCGTCCTCTCCGTTCGTCCGCGCGCCGGGTCGCGCTGGAGATCGGTGGGCAGTGTGAAGCCGATGGATGCGCGAGGGTGAAACTCCGCGCGCGTTCCGGGGTTGTAGACGGGCGCCGCGCTCCGGAGGGGGGCGCGGCGCTCCGTTGCCGGACTCTCCGGCGATCCAGAAATCCAGGGAGATCATCGCTTGGCGGGATCCATCCGGCGGGTTTTCGCGCTCGCCGCCGTCGTCACGGCCCTGCCGCTTACCGCGGCGGCGCAGGCGCGGCCCATGACCGTCGAGGTGCCCGGCAGCCGGAGCATGAAGCCGGAGGCCGGCGCCAACGAGTCGGTCATCAACTGGTATGGCGAGCTGCAGAGCATCAGCACGCACCTGCAGCGCGTGCACGACCGCGCGCTGCAGGACCGCGCGCTGTCGCAGGCGCGCGACCAGCTGATGCAGGCCGTGCAGCGCGCCATGGACGCGGCCGATCCCGAGCTGCCGCGCCTGGCCGCGCGCGTGGAGCGCATGCCGGCCGAGGTGGCCGCCGCCCGCCAGCGCGGCGACACGGATCGCCTGGCCGTGCTGGAGCGCGAGCTGGCGCAGATCCAGGCCCGCTTCATGAGGGTGCGCTCCGCCGTGCTCCGCCAGCCCGACATCGCGCGCCAGGCGCACGCCTACGAGGAGCAGCTTCGCCAGCGGATGATCGCCATCGAGCCGCTGACCGAGAACCTGCTCTCCCGCAGCGGCGACTTGCAGCGCCTGCTCCAGTCCGCCCTCTCCCCCCAGCCCGAAGACTGATCCGGCTTGGGATGGATGATGAATGACGGCCTCCGCTCACCCGAGCGGAGGCCGTTCTGATTTACGCTCCAGACGTTGACTTACTGAGGGAGCGCTACGCGGAAGCGTAATTCCGAATCCGCAAAAAGACTGCGCCCAGAAGATCGCTGTCATTCTGAGGAAGGCGCCGCGCAAAAACGTCTTCACGCTCCAGGGCCTGTGCGCCGACCGAAGAATCTTTATCGGAAACGGGCGGGTCCTTCGCGCCGAGGCCGACGTAGCCGACAGGACCGTGCGCCCATCGTAGAGATTCTTCGGTCGGCGCACAGGCAGGGGTGCGAATGGGAGGTCCAGAGCGCGCGCCTCTCTCAGAATGACACCGTCCGCTTTATCTGTGCTCTATTTCCGGATTCCGTCTAATCCATCCGACGGCCTGCGCGCGACCGAAGGATCTCGTCTGCCTCGCTGCGGGGCCAGCCGTCGAGCGTCGAGGCCGGCCCTTGGTGATGCAGGCGAGGTCCTTCGGTCGGCGCCAGGCTGCATCGTAAAAGCAGGCTGCGGTGCGGCGCCTCCCTCAGGAAGTCAACGCGTTCCGGGGAGGTAGGTAGCTTCCATCCTCGAACTGTCATTTCGAAGGAGCGCCGCGCAGAACCATCCCTCGCGAATTACCTGGCGCGCGACTGAGAAATCTACTCTCCGCATGCTGGTGGCCCGTTCCGCGCCCGGAACCGGCCCTGTCACCCCGTCGGGCGGCCGCAGATGCGGAGCGGGCTACCGCGTCCACCCTCGCGCAATCCGAGAGTAGATTCCTCGGCCCTGCGACCTGCCGGGCGAAAGGCAGGCGGCAGTGTGGGCGGGCCTCGGAATGACACCCTGCGTCATCCCTCAGGTGCGAATCGTCCTTCAGGAGCCCCGCATCTCGTCCAGAATCTCGCCGATGATGGCGAGGGCGTGATCCGCCTGCTCGTCTGTGAGGACGAAGGGGGGGGAGAGGGAGAGGACGTTGCCGTAGACGCCGCCGCCCAGCAGCAGCAGGCCGCGCCGCAGTCCCTCCACCACCAGCCGTCCGGCCAGCTCCGGCGCCGGCTCCCGCGTCGTCCGGTCGCGCACCATCTCCATCCCGATCAGCATCCCCCGCCCGCGCACCTCGCCCACGTTGGGGTGATCCGCCGCCAGGTCCACAAGCCGCGCGAACATGCGGGCGCCAAGCCCGGCGGAGCGCTCCACCAGGCGCTCTTCGCGCAGCACCGACATCGACGCCAACGCGGCGGCGCATCCCACGGGGTGCCCCAGGAAGGTGGAGGTGTGCAGCGCCTCGCCCGCCGACTTCGGCCAGTGGTCCATCACCGCGTCCGTGCCGATGCAGGCGGCGAACGGAAAGCCGCCGGTGAGCCCCTTGCCTACCATCATCACGTCCGGCACCACGCCCCAGTGTTCGCACGCGAACCACCGCCCCGTTCTTCCGAAGCCCGTGTAGATCTCGTCGAGCATCAGCAGCAGCCCGCGCTCGTCGCAGATGCGGCGCAGGCCGGGGAGAAAGCCGTCCGGCGGCACCACGTCGCCGCCACGCGCCTGGATGGGCTCCAGCAGGATGGCGCCGATGGCCTCGGCCGCGGAGCCGGGCGTATCCAGCGTGTGCTCGATGAGGCGCAGCGTCCGCTCGCACACCTCCGCCGGGTCGGTGCCGAAGGGCGAGCGGTAGGGGTTTGGATACGGGATGAAGACGGCGTTCTGACCCAGCTGCGCGGCGAAGGGCGCGCGAAAGTCCTCGCGGCCGCTGACGGAAAGCGCCTGGTAGGTGAGCCCGTGGTAGCCGCCGTGAAAGGCCAGCACCCGCGGCTTGCCGGTGGCCATCATCGCCGTCTTGAGCGCGGCCTCTACCGCCTCGGCGCCGGAGCTTGCCAGCACGCTCTTCGTCAGCCCGCCTGGCGCGGCCTCGGCCAGGGCGCGGAGGAGCTCGACCTTGATGGCGGGAGGATGCACGTCGCCCATGCCGTGCAGCAGCCGCGCGGACTGGCGCTGGATGGCCTCCACGATGCGCGGATGCGCGTGCCCCGGGCCCGCGACGGCGAACGCGGCGGTCAGGTCGATGAAGACGTTTCCGTCCACGTCGCGCACGTTGGCGCCGCGCGCCTCGTCCCAGAACACCGGAAAGTCGTCCGCCAGGTAGGTGACGTTGGGCGACTCCCACCGC
>DASTVC010000779.1:0-7200 GCA_035759295.1 Longimicrobium sp.
CTCGCCGAAGCGCGGGTCCGTCTCGGGCGTGCGCGGGGCCGGCGGCGCGCCCGTCCATCCGGCGAAGTAGCGCTCCGCCAGCGCGGAGACGCCGTCGAGCGTCACGTCGCCGGCGGCGCACAGCCACGCGCCCTCCGGCAGGTAGCGCGTGGCGTGGAAGGCGGCCACGTCGGCGCGGGTAAGGGTGGCGAGCGTGGCCTCGGGCCCGCCCAGCCGCCGGCCGAACGGGTGCCCGGCGGGAAAGCTGTAGTACGTGTTCAGCTCGTCGGCCAGCGACGACGGGTCGGCGCGGCGCTGCGCGATGGACGCCAGCCGCTCGTCGCGGATGCGCTCCACCTCGTGCTCGGGAAAGGTGGGGCGGATGGCCAGATCGGCCAGGATCGACATCCCCGCCTCGAGCCGCGAGGTGAGCCCGGTAAAGCCGACCAGCGAGGTATCCCACGAGATCCCCGTCTCCAGCGCCAGCCCCAGCGCGTCCACGGCCTCGGCGATCTGTGTGGCGTCGCGGCCGCCGGCGCCGGACTCCAGCAGCCCCGCCGTGATCGAGGCCACGCCCGCGCGCTCCTCCGGCTCGGCCAGGCCGCCGGAGGGGAGCACCAGGTCCAGCGTGGCGAGGGGAAAGGCGTGGTTCTCGGCCACGATCACCTGCAGCCCGTTGTTCAGCGTCCGGCGGCGGATGGTGGGAAAATGGAACGGGCGCAGCGGCCCGGGGGCCGGCGCGCGAGAGCGGTCCAGCACGGTGGCGTCGGTCATGCCGCCTCCGCCATGGGGGCCGCCACCTGCGGCACGTAGGTCAGCACCACGCGGTTGTCGGCCGTAAGGTGCTCGGCGACAAAGCGGCGCACGTCGTCCGCCGTCACGGCGCGGTAGCAGTCCATCTCGGTGTTGATGAGCTCCGGCTGGTCAAAGAAGAGGGTGAGCATGGAAAGTTGGTCCGCGCGCTCGCTCACCTTCTGCAGGTCCAGCACCCGCCGCACCTCCAGGCTGATCAGGGCGCGCTCCATCTCCTCCGCCGACGGCGCCTCCGCCGCCAGCCGCGCCAGCTCCTCCAGCAGCGCCGCCTCCACCGGCCCGGGGTCTTGCCCCGGCGGCACGGTGCCGCGCACGATCAGCATCGAGGCGCCGGTGACGACGGGGAGTGCGAACGACGCCACCGCGCGCGCCACGCGCCGCTCGCGCACCAGCGCGTGATACAGGCGCGCGGACTTGCCGCCCGCCAGCAGCTCCGACACCACGTCGGCCACGTAGTACTCCTGCGTGCCGTAGCGCGGAACGCGGTAGGCCAGGTGCACGCGCGCCAGGGCCACCGCGGAGTGCACCGTCTCGCGCACCTCGCCGCCCAGGTGCAGCGGGTCCAGCTCCGGCGTGCCGGGGAGCGGGGGGGCGCCCGGCCCGCGGGGGATGGGCCCGAAGTAGCGATCGATCAGCCGCCGCGCCTCGTCGCGCTCAAAGGCGCCGCAAAGGGTGAGGACGGCGTTGTCGGGCGCGTAGAAGGTGCGGAAGAAGTCGCGCACGTCGTCCAGCGTGGCGGCGTCGAGGTCGTCCATGCCGCCGATGACGCCGTGGTGGTACGGGTGGTCGGCCGGGTACACCATCCGGAACAGCCGCTCGTCCCAGTCGCCGTACGGCGCGTTGTCCACGCGCTGGCGCCGCTCGTTCTTCACCACCTCGCGCTGGTTGTCGAACTTTTCCTGCGTGAGCGCGGGAAGGTAGAAGCCCAGCCGGTCGCTCTCCAGCCACAGGCCCAGCTCCAGGTGGCTGGCGGGGAGGGTGCAGTAGTAGTTGGTGCGGTCCAGCCAGGTGCTGGCGTTTATGCTGCCGCCCGCGCGCTCCACCAGCGCGACGTGCTGCGTGTCGGGGACGTTCTGCGACCCCTGGAACATCATGTGCTCGAACAGGTGGGCCAGCCCGGTGCGCCCGGGCACCTCGTTGCGGCTCCCCACGTCGAACCACAGGCTCAGGGAGACGATGGGGAGCGCGGGGTCGTGCGAGAGCACCACGCGCAGGCCGTTGTCCAGCGTATATCGTTCGATCGGGATCTGCATTCCGCTCCGCGTTCTCTTCCGGTTCAGCTTCTTCGACAGTCGATCTGGGAACTGCAGGAACTGCGGGTTTGGGCGTGTCCCTCCGCTGCGCTCCGGGCCGGGCTGCGCGCGCAGTAGGCAACGATACAACTGTTGCCAACTGCGCCGAGCCCCCGGCGCTAACCAGCATCCACGCGTTTCCTCCCCGCTCGTGCATGCGCGCCGTGTTCTCGGCCCTGCGGGCGCGCATCCCTCACGCGACGGCAACGGCGCGGTTCCGCCGATCTCGTCCCCGGACGGTTGAAAACCGCGGCTACAACAGCACAAAGTCCGCCTGCGCGGACTCGGCGGCCCAACCGTGTGCGGCTTCCCCTCCCACCGGCGCGTCCGCACCCTATGTGGCGGAACGCTCGGCGCCTGTTCCCCGCCCCACATCCCGCGACCCCAATCCGCGAAGGCGGATTTCGTGAATTTCCAGCCGCGATTTCAATCGCCGAACACCACCACCGGCCGCATCCATCACACCATCACACCATCACACCATCACACCATCACACCATCACCTTGTCACCCCGTCACCTACAGCGCCTGCAGCAGCGCGAACGGCAGGCTGAAGCTCTCGCGGATCAGGTGCTTGCGCTCTTCTTCGCGGTTGCGCGAGATGGGGCTGGTGCGTGTGGGCGAGGTGTAGCCGGTGAACCCCACGCGCATGGCCAGCAGCTTCAGGCGCAGCATGTGGAAGGGATCGCTCACCAGGACGGCGGTCTTCATGTTCTGCCCGCGCATGAGCCGCGATACCGCGCGCATGGACTCCAGCGTCGTCATCCCGCCGCGCTCGGTGAGGATGGCCGCCGCCGGGACGCCCTGCTTGATGGCGTAGCGCCGGCTGACGACGGCTTCGCTCACCGTGTCGCCCGGGGCCATGCCGCCGGTGGTGATGATGACGGGCGCCACGCCGCGCTGGTACAGCCGCACCGCGTGGTCGAGCCGCGCCTTGAGCACGGGGGAGGGCCGGCCGTCGTACTGGGCGGCGCCGAGTACGACGATGGCGTCGGACTTACGCGCTTCGTTGCGGCGCCCCCACAGGTGGATGGAGGCGATGCAGAGCGCCCAGCACGCCACCATGAACAGCCCCAGCTTCACCACGCCGCGGATGATGCGCACGGGGAGCGGGGCACGCTTGCGGGCGCGGCGCGCGTCGGCGCGGGACGGCGGCGGGGAGCCGTCCGGCGCGGGCGGGGGGCCGGCGAGCATCGGGTCGCCGTCGGGGGGAGGGGGATGGCCGCTCACGCGCGCTGCAGCAGCCGCTCGCGCAGCAGCGAAGGGCCAAAGTCCAGGCGCAGGAACTCCTCCGCCGCCTCCGCACCTGCTTCCACGCGGTCCTCCACCTCGGAGATGAGCTCGCGGTCGCTGCTGTCCGCCGCCTGCCCGGCGCGCGCCAGCGCCTCCCACGCGGGGTCTTCCCACCCCTCCGCCGCCATCGCCAGCGCGGCGATCAGCTGCACCTCCACGTCGTCGTCCCGCTCCTGGGCCGCCTGGTGAAGCTGCTCCGCGCCCTCTTCGCCGCGCCCGGCATCCACCAGCGCCAGCCCGAAGAGTCCGCGCAGCCACGCGTCGCCCGGGGTGCGGGAGAGGGCCTCCTCCAGCGCGTCCAGCCCTTCCGGCGTGCGGCCGGCCAGCAGCAGCGCCATCCCCAGCTCGGCGTGCATCCAGCCGTCCTCCGGGGCCAGGTCGCGCGCCGCCTGCAGCTCGCGGATCGCCTCGTCGAACAGCCCCTCGCGCGCCAGGTACCCGCCATATGCGGCACGCGCGAAGGGAAAGTCGGGGGCGGTGAGGGCGGCCAGGCGCAGGGCGCGCTCGGCCTCGGGATCGTCCAGCGCGGACAGCCCGCTCCCCGCGGTCGCCAGCACGAACGGGTCCTCGGGCTCCATGGCCAGCGCGCGGCGGAACATCTCGTACGCCTCGCCCTCCTCGCCCACGCGCTGCGCGGCCAGCCCCGCCCACACCAGCAGCAGCGGGTCATCGCCGTGCTCGTCGAGCGCCACGGCCAGCAGGTCCTGCACGTGGTCCCACAGCTCTTCCTCGGCAAGCGACTGCGCCTGCGCCACGATCCCGTCGATCGTGGCGGCGCGCTCTTCGCCCACCGGAAGCCCGTCGTCGCTCATCCCGCTCCGCTTCATCGTCGTCCGTACCCGCCCGCGCGTACCACCGCGCCAGCTGGAATCCTGCCCCACCGCGCCGCGCTTCGCAAGGTGCGCTCCGCCGCGCGGCCGGTTCCGGGGGCATCCGCGGAAACGATGGCCTCACACGGAGTCAACGGAGTCAGCGGAGTTTGCTCGCGGCGATTCCGCCGCTGCGGCAAATCTATGGATAACAAGAAGAGGGGCGAAGACCCGGACCGGGTCTTCGCCCCTCCCATCCATCGGTTCGGCCGCCGTCAGTTCGACTGGGCGACGACTTCCACCTGGAACACCAGCACGGCGTTCGCGGGGACCGGCCCGCTGCCCTGCGCGCCGTATCCCAGCGACGGGGGAATGACCAGCAGGCGCTTGCCGCCCACCTTCATCCCCGGAATCCCCTGCTCCCACCCCGCGATGACGCGGCGCTGGCCAAGCACGAGCGGGTACGGGTCGGGAGAGGTGAGGTTGTTCTGGAACTCCGTGCCGTTGGTCAGCCACCCGCGGTAGCGCGTGGAGACCACCTTGCCGGCCGCCACGTCGGCGCCGGCGCCCACGACGATGTCCTTGATGTACACGCCGTCGCCCACGCGCGTCATGGTCGAGATGTCCACGCCCAGCACGGGGGCGAAGGTCACCTGGGTAAGGTCCGGATCGCTGGGGCCGGAGGCATCGCTGCAGCCGGTGGCCAGCAGGGGCAGCGCGCACAGCAGCGCGCGGAAAACACGTCGCATTCGCATCTCACTCTGTCGATGATGGTTACGGCAGGTTGCGCGGCAAAGATAACCAATCGGCGCGCCAACGAGAACGCCCCGCCGCCCTGGATGAGGACAGCGGGGCGCCAGTGCCTGGGACGGGACTCGAACCCGTAAGGGCGTTGGCCCGGCAGATTTTAAGTCTGCTGTGTTTGCCGATTTCACCACCCAGGCGCGAGCATCGTCCGCTACGGGACGATGTCCGGCAGATAAGATAAACGCACGCCGCGCCCGGGTCTACGCTCTTCCGCGGCCGCCGGCGGCGTCCATCACCTCGCGCAGGCGGCGCACGTTCTCCTCCACCGGCGCCTTGGCGTTGTACACGGCGGAGCCCGCCACCACGCAGGTGGCGCCGGCGCGTACCACCTCTTCGGCCGTGTCGGGCGCCACGCCGCCGTCCACCTGCAGCTCCACGTGGTGCAGCCCGCGCTCGTCCAGCATGCGCCGGATGCGCGCGATCTTGTCCGTGCTGGTGGGGATGTACGACTGCCCGCCAAAGCCGGGGTTCACCGACATCACCAGCACCAGATCCACGTACGGCAGGATCTCGGAGAGGGAATCCACCGAAGTCCCGGGGTTCAGCGTGACCCCGGGCTTCACCCCCAGCTCGCGGATCTGCTGGACGGTGCGGTGCAGGTGCGGGCAGGCCTCCACGTGCACCGTAAGGTAGTTCGCCCCCGCCTTGGCGAAATCCGCCAGGTAGCGCTCCGGGTGCTCGATCATCAGGTGCACGTCGACGGGGAGCGTGGTCGCGCGCCGCGCCGCCGCCGCGATCAGCGGGCCGATGGTGATGTTGGGGACGAAGTGCCCGTCCATCACGTCCACGTGAATCCAGTCCGCCCCCGCCTGCTCCGCCTCGCGGATGTGCTCGCCCAGCCGGGTGAAGTCGGCGGAAAGGATGGAGGGCGCGATCTTTACCCGGCTCATCGCCCGCCCTCCCGCTGCCGCACCTGCACGCCCCCGCTCCCCGCGATGACGACGGCCGTCGCCATCCCCAGGAACAGCCCCGTCTCTACCACGCCGGGGCGCAGCGCCAGCGCCACCTCCAGCCCCTCGGGGTCGGCGATGCCGTCGGGAAAGCGGCAGTCGAAGATCAGGTTGCCGCCGTCCGTCACCACGGGCTGGCCGTCGCGCAGGCGCAGCACGGGCTCGCCGCCCAGCGAGCGCAGGAACTCCGGCTGGATGGCCGCGCCGAACGGGTCCACCTCCACCGGCAGCGGCGCCTTGGTCCCCAGCCGCTCCACCACCTTGGTCTCGTCGGCCACGATCACCAGCTCGCGCGACGCCGCGGCCACGATCTTTTCGCGCAGCAGCGCCGCGCCCAGCCCCTTGATCAGCCGCAGTTCGGGGTCCACCTCGTCCGCGCCGTCGATGGTCAGGTCCACGTGCGGACGCTCCTCCAGCGTAGCGAGCGGAATTCCCAGCCTGCCCGCGCGTTGCGCCGTGTCTTCGGACGTCGGCACGCCCACCACGCCGGCCCACTGGCCCGTCGCGCGCCGCTCGGCGATCACGTCAAGCAGGTGGCGCACGGTAGAGCCGGTGCCCAGCCCCAGCGTCATCCCGTCGCGAATCCACTCCGCGGCCCGCTCGGCCGCCGCGCGCTTGAGCGCCTCGGTATCGCTCGTGGTCTGCACCGGCGTGTGCTCCTCTGAGGTCTTGGGGGGAATCGGCGGTTCGGAGGGGCGGGAAAGTATCATCCGGCGGACGATTTGGCGAACAGGCCAGGAGGGGAGGGAAAAGCGAGTCCGCGGGAATGTCGTCGTCGCCGGCCGGCCTTGTCCCGGCGGTTGAAACCGCGGCTGCAACCTCACGAAGTCCGCCTTCGGGGACTGCACCCGTGGAGTCCAGCGTGCCTCAACAGGGATGACAAAGCGCGATCGCATTCTCCCCTCCCCCACGGAACGCGAGCGAGCGCAGTCAGCGCAGACCGATGCGATTCGAAGCACCGCCCCCCTGCCCCACCCGCAACCTTCCCCGGCCGTTTCGGGGGAGGTGGGCGAGTGGTGCTCGCCCGGAGGGGACCGGCACCGTGCCTTCCGGCGACGCCCCCATCACCCCATCACCCCGTTCACCCGTTCACCCCCTCACGACCATCCCGCACGAAAAAAGGAGGGGCGCCTTGCGGCGCCCCTCCCATCCTGCCCGGCAGGTGTCTGGCGATTACTCGCCGCGCACGCCGCCGGCCTTGACCTCGAGCTGGTACGGCTGGAACTCGCACCCCGGACGGACCGGGATGTACAGCAC
>DASTVC010000780.1:0-2803 GCA_035759295.1 Longimicrobium sp.
GCTCTGCGAACGGCCGGTCTGGCGCGGCCGGGCCTCAGGATGACAGAGGCCTTGCGGGGGCGGCTGATCATGGTCCGCTTCACCCGTTCACCCGTTCACCCGTTCACCCGTTCACCCGTTCACCCGTTCACCCGTTCACCCGTTCACCCGTTCACCCGCTCACCCCGTCACCCGTTCACCCCGCCCCTCACTCCGTTCATCTCCAGCCACCGCCTCTGGTCCGGTCCATGCACAACCCTTGTACCGCCACGGCGCCGGGAAAGGCCCGTTGCACGCGGTGGTCCAGACGCGGAACAGTAACGCATTCTGGCAGAAACCTTGCATTGGCATAAACATATGGAGGGAGGGCGGATTCCTCTCTCCACATCCTTCCTGAGTGATCGCAGGTCCCCGTGAACGACAGTCGCTTGAGCCGGGATTACACGGCGCAGCTCCTGCCCCGCCTGCAGGAGCTGCGCACGGCGGCGGCGGCCCCCGCGCCCCGTGACACCCTGCCGTCGGAGCTCATCGAAGAGCTGCAGACGGCCATCGAAGAGCTTCGCGTAACCGAAGAAGAGCTGCGCAGCCAGCAGGGGCAGCTTGAAGACGCGTGGCTGGCGGCGGAGACGGCCAGCGACTGGAACCGCGCCCTGTTCGACGGCGCGGCCGACGCCATGCTGGTGACGGACGCCGAGGGCGTGGTGCGCGACGCCAACGCGGCGGCGGGAACGCTGCTGAACCTGTCGGCCAGGTCCATGCGCGGAAAGCCGCTGGCCGTGTTCATCCCCAGCGAGGAGCGCGCGGAGTTCCGCGCCCGGCTGCGCGGCCTGGTGGACGAGCCGCTCCCCGTGCTCTTCGACGTGAGCCTGCAGCCGCGGCTGGCGGTGCCGGTGGCGGTGGAGGCGTCGGTGGCCCGCTTTGCGCCGCCGGGGGCCCGCGCGGGGCTGCACTGGATTCTGCGCGACGTGAGCGCGGCGCGGCAGCGGGAAGAGGGCGAGCGCGATGCCGGCCGCGGCAACCTGCGCGCGCTTCGGGCCCTGCCGTCGGCCACGGTGGTGCTGGACGTGGACGGCACGGTGTCGCTGTGGAACGCGGCGGCCGAGCAGCTGCTGGGGTGGAGCGAGGACGAGGCGGCCGGCGTGCGCGCCCCCTGCTGGAGCCCTGGGACCGAGCAGGCGCTGGAGGCGGCGCTGGAGGCGGCGGACGGCGCGCCCGTGCACCTGACGCTGCCGGCGCGCACCCGCGACGGGCGCGAGCTGGCGGTGGACGTGGGCGCGGCGCGGCTGGAGGACGAGGCCGGCGACCCCCGCGGCATCGTCCTGGCCCTGGCCCCCGCGCACGACGACGGCCCGGCGCCCGTGTTCGCGCGCCCCGCGTGGAGCGAGCCGGAGATGCGGCGGGTGCTGCTGCTGGGGACGGGCGACCTGGCGGACCGCATGCGCACGGGGATCGCGGCGGGGCTCTTTCTGGGCCACCTGCGCCCCGGCGACCGGCTGCCCAGCATCCGCGAGGTGGCGCGCTTTACCGGCGAGGACCACCGCTGCGTGAGCGCGGCGTACCGCCGGCTTTCCAGCGAAGGGGTGGTGGAGGTGCGCAACCGCCACGGCGTGCTGGTGGGCCCCGGGCCCCAGGCGCCGGAGATGCCGGCGTCGGAGACGGCGGCGTGGCTGGCGGGGGTGATCGGCGAGGCGGCGGCGCTGCAGGTAAAGGTGACGCAGCTGCCCGAGCTCACCCGCCGCTGGACGGCGCAGGCGCCCGTGCGCTGCCTGTGCGTGGACGGCACGGAGGACGGGCTGGCGTCGCTGGCGGCGGAGCTGCACGCGCAGTGGGGCTTCGAGACGCAGCGCTTCCTTACCGGCGGGCCAGAGTCCACGCGGCGCGACGCGCTGGCGGCGGCCATGCGCGAGGCCGACGTCGTGGTGACCACCCCCTTCCACGTGCACGCGGTGGATGCGGCGGCGCAGTCGTCGGGCACGCCGGTGGTGGTGCTGGACGCCGACCCCGAGCTGGTGACGGCGGCGGAGGCACGGCTGCGGGCGGGTGGATTGACGGCGGTGGTGGCGGATGCGCGCTACGGCGAGCGGCTGCGCTGCCTGACCGGCGGCGAGCGCCTGCGCGTGGTGCTGGCGGACGACGCAGAGGCCGTGGCCGCGCTGGACCCGTCCGACCCGGTGCTGATGACGCGCGCGGCGCAGCAGCGGGTGGGGCAGTCGCTGCGGCTGCTGGCGCCGGTGTCGCCCGCGTTCTCGGCCTCCCGCGCGCGGGCGCTGGCCGCGGTGCTCATCCAGCGCAACCTGCGGGCACAGCGCGCGCTGACCGTCTGACGGGCCGGATCACGCGGAGAGACGCGGAACGGCGGAGGCGCGGAGGAGCTTTTCCTCCGCGCCTCCGCGTTCTTGCGTGCGAATCAACAGATTAGGCTCCTACGAATCCGCAGAAAGAGTTGCGTCCGGAAGATCGCTGTCATTCTGAGGGAGGCGCCGCGCAAACCCGTCTTCGCGCTCCAGGGCCCGTGCGCCGACCGAAGAATCTTTATCGGGAACGGGCGGGGGCCTTCGCGCCGAGGCCGACGTAGCCGACAGGACCGTGCGCCCATCGTAGAGATTCTCCGGTCGGCGCACGGGCAAGGGTGCGACTGGGAGGGACGGAGCGCGCGCCTCTCTCAGAATGACACCGTCCGCTTGAACGGTGCTCTATTTCCGGATTTCGCATCACGCTCATAAGCCTTTCCCAAAAGACTTACGTCCAGAAGATCGCTGTCATTCTGAGGAAGGCGCCGCGCAAAACCGTCTGCACGCTCGAAGCCCTGTGCGCCGACCGAAGA
>DASTVC010000781.1:0-2077 GCA_035759295.1 Longimicrobium sp.
TACCTGTTCTGCGGCGCCGCCACCGGCGCGGGCGGCGTGCTGATGGAGCACCTGGCCGGCTCGCTGGATGCGCGGCTGGCCCTGGTCGTCGATCCCGCGCTCCCGGATCACGCGGAGTGGGACGCGCTCCTGGCCGCCCCGCACCCCGACCCCATCGTGCACACGATCGCCTGGCTGCGGGCGCTGGAGGCCCGCGGCGTCGCGCCGCTCCTGCTGCGCGCGGAGCTGGGGGACGCGGACGCACTGCGAGCGGTCCTGGCGCGCGCGCGGGACGAGCTGGGCGCGCTGGACGGCATTTTCTACGCGCCGGCGCTGGGCGCGGCGGCGGAGTACGCGCCGCTGGCTACGACGTCGTTCGAGCACGCCGCGGCGGACCTCGCGCGGCTGGACCGGGAGCTGTCCGGGCTGCGGTCGGCGACGGAGGCGCTGTCGCTGGATTTCGTCCTTCTGCAGGGCTCCATCGTCCCCGCGGAGGCCGGGTCGGGCGTGGGCGCGGCTGCGGCGGCGTACGCGCTGCTGGACGCGTGGGCGCAGCGGGTGGCCGCGGAGGGAGGTGGCCGCTGGACCAGCGTGGGCTGGGACCGCTGGCGGATGGAAGGGGAAGCCCACGATCCCGCCGCGGACGGCATCCCCCAGGCGGAGGCCGTGCGCGCCTTTGAGCGCATCGCCGCGCGGGCGGGCGAGCCGCGCATCGTCGCCGCGCCGCGCGATCCGGCCGCGCGCGCCGCGCTCCACGCCGCCGCGGCGCAGGTGGAGGGGGATGCGGCGCTGCACCCGCGGCCGGCGCTGCGGAGCGGGTATCATCCCCCGGAAACCCCGGCGGAAGAGAGCCTGGCCGCCGTGTGGCGCGACCTGTTCGGCATCGGCGAGATCGGGGTGCGCGACGACTTCTTTCAGCTGGGCGGGCACTCGCTGCTGGCCATGCAGCTGGTCTCCCGCGTCCGCGACCTGTTCCAGGTAGAGCTGCCGCTTCCCGCCGTGTTCGAGGCGCCCACCATCGCGGGCCTCACCGAGGTCATCACCGAAGCCTTGCTGCTGGAGGTGGAGGGGATGAGCGAGGACGCGGCGGAGAGCCACCTGGGCCTGCACGCGGCCGGCCGGGGCGGGGAAGCCGCCGTCGCCGACGCCAGCCCGCACCTGCTGCTCGCCGCGCTCGACGAGTTGTCGGACGAGGCGCTGGACCGCCTGCTGACGGGCGACGACGGAGGCTTCGAATGACGGTTCCGCCCGCGCAGGTCGCGGGGCTCTCCCGCGCCGAAAAGCAGGAGATGCTGCGCAAGCTCCTGGCGGAGCGGATGAGCCGCACGCGCACCGCCCCCACCTCGTTCGCGCAGGAGCGGCTGTGGGTGCTGGACCGGATGAGCGGGGCCGGCACGGCGTACAACCTTCACGTGATGCTGCGCATTCCCGGCGCGCTGGACTTCGCCGCGCTGGAGCGCGCGGTGGGCGAGCTGGTGCGTCGGCACGAGTCGCTGCGGACCACGTTCGACGAGGCCGACGGCGCGCCGGTGCAGACCATCGCCCCCTATGGCGGTTTCGTGCTGCCGGTGGAGGATCTCCCCGGCGGGGACGAGGCGGCGGTGCGGCGCCGCGGCGCGGAAGAGGCGGCGCGGCCGTTCGACCTGGCCGCCGGGCCGCTCTTTACCGCCCGCCTGCTGCGCCTGGCGCCCGACGACCACGCGCTGCTGATGGTGATGCACCACATCGTGAGCGACGGGTGGAGCTCGGGGGTGATGATCCGCGAGCTGGCCAAGCTGTACGAGGCGTTCCGCGAGGGGCGCCCGTCACCGCTGCCGGAGCCGGCCATGCAGTACGCCGACTACGCCGCGCAGCAGCGCGAGCGGCTGCGCGGCCCGGCGCTGGAACGGGAGCTGGCGTACTGGCGGGATCGCCTGGCCGGCGCGCCCGCGCTGCTGGAGCTGCCCACGGACCGTCCCCATCCCCCCGTGCAGTCGTACCGCGGCGCCGTGCACCGGCTGGCGTTCGAAGACGGGCTGCTGGAGCGGCTGGAGACCGTGGCGCGCGACGGGGGCGCCACTCTGCACATGCTGCTGCTGGCCGCGTTCCAGGTGCTCCT
>DASTVC010000782.1:0-3257 GCA_035759295.1 Longimicrobium sp.
GGAGCTTTTTCTTCACCCGCTGGATCTCAGTGCGTTCCCACGGCCCAGGTAGACCGGGTGTGGCATCGAGCCAGCAACCAGCAAGCGGCAGCCCGTCCGATCCAGCCACACCTGCCGCGCTGGCTGGGTAATGCGCGGCGATCACGCCATCGAGGCTGTTCCGAAGAGCCACTTCAAGATGGTGGAGCACTGGGTACAAGGCTTCGCACAGCGCCACATTGTAGAGACACCGGGCCAAGGTAGTGGAATCAGGCTCTCCAGCCGTCGCGCGGAACGCGAGTTGTAGCCGGTGTGAGGAAAGTGCGCACTTGATTTCCGCCAGCCGATCTACTTGCGGCATGCCTGTTAAAGCGTTATAGTGAGGGCATATAAGCCCCGGGAGATCCTCTCCCGCCCCCTTTGCGGGGAGGCGGTGATGGTTCCGGGGAAAGGCTCCGCCCTCCGACAGGCTTCGGCTTGTTCGGGGGGCGAAGCGCTTTCTGGACAAGTGGAGCTGGTGTCCAGAGTGTAGCCAAAGCGGGCGCGGCTGTCAACAGTGTAATCGTTGACAGCCGCGTTTTGTTTTTGCGCCGAGGCTAGTGCCGCAGATTTACGCCCCCCGCGCCAACTCGTCCGTCTTCGCCGCCATCACGAAGTCGTTGCGGTGCAGGCCGCGGATCTTGTGCGTCCACCACGTTACGGTGACGCGGCCCCACTCCGTCAGCAGCGCGGGGTGATGGCCTTCCTCCTCCGCGATGTCGCCCACCTGGTTGGTGAACGCCAGCGCCTGGACGAAATCCGGGAACTCGAAGACGCGCTCCAACTGCGGAATTCCCTCTCGCTCCACCACGGTCCACTCGGGCACCTGCGGCTTCAGCGCCTCCATCTCCTCTGCCGTCACCGTGGGCGCGCCGCGGCGGCAGGCCTCGCACTTCTGGTTCGAAAGCTCCGTCATCGTCTGCTTCTCCCGGGATTGTTTCCCATCAAGGCGCTTGATTTCCTGAGAGAGCGCCGCACCGAACCTGAACCAACACAACCGCTTGGTGCGCGACCGAAGGATCTCCTCTGCGCCGCTGTGGGGCCAGCCGGCGAGCATCGGAGCCAGCCCCTCGGTAATGCGGGCGAGATCCTTCGGTCGGCGCCACAGTCCATCGTTCAGGCAGGTTTGGCGCGGCGCCTCCCTCAGGAAGTCAACGTGTGTGGACGGTTCGGCAACAGCCGCATCCTGTACGTTTGCTCACGACCTCGCCGGCAGCGACTTCTCGATCAGTGCGCGCAGCTCCGCGTTGTCGGCGGTGACCGGGCCCACGTGCTTCCACAGCAGCGTGCCGTCGGGGCCGATGAGGAAGGTGTTGGGAACGCCCATCGTCGAATACGCGGTGGTGATCTCGCCGTCCGGGTCCAGCCAGATGGCGTAGCTGGCGCCGTACTCCTGCAGAAACTCGCGGATCCCCTGCTCCTGGTCGCCCTGGTCGATGCTGACGCCGACGACGTTCAGGCCGCGGGCGCCGTACGTCTGGTGCAGCTGCTCCAGCGCGGGGATCTCCTGCTGGCAGGGCTTGCACCAGGTGGCCCACACGTTCAGCAGCACGGGGCGTCCGCGCATCAGCTCCAGCGACGTGCGCTCGCCGTCCAGCGTTTCCGCCGCAAAGGCGGGTGCCGTCGCGCCTACCTTGGCCGGCCCGCCCGGCGCATCGTCGCAGGCCGCGAGCAGGAGCGCGGCGCAGGCGGTCCGAAGAATCATCGTCCAGCGCATCGTCAGGTTCAGCGGAGGGCGGAAAGGGGGATGCGCGCGGCGCGCACCATCGACGGCTCGCCGGGCGCCGTCCAGGCGAAGACCAGGTTTTCGCCCGCAGGGACCATGCGCGGAAAGCCGCTGGAGCGCGCGGAGCTGGATCCGGCGACCGTGCGCGGCTCGCCCATCTTCCCGTCGGGCGCAACCCGGCGCACGCGCACCTGTGCATCCTTATCCCCCGTGCGCTCGATCCAGCTCACCAGCGCGCCGCCGTCGTCCAGCAGAACCACGTCCACGCGCCCCTCGGGGTTGCCGCCGTCCACCCGCGCCGGCGCGCCGAAGGTGGCCCCGGCATCGGACGAGAAGGCGACCTTTACCTGCGCGGTGCTGTCCGCGCCCGTGTACCACGCCACGGCCACGCGGTCGCCGTCCGCCGCCGCCTGCGGGCCGTTCACCGGGCAGGCGGGCATCACCCAGCCGTCCGCGTGCACGGGCTGCCCGGGCGTCCAGGCGCCGTCCACCATGCGCGTGACGTAGATGTCGCGCACCTCCACCGGCGAGCGGTCGCGATAGACCACCAGCGGCCCGCGCCCCGTCATCGCCATCCCCGTCTGGCAGCAGTCGCACACGCGCGCGTCCAGCTCGCGGTCCGGCGCCGCGCGGCCGTCCGCGCCGACGGTCGTGTAGCGCAGCGTCATCTCGTTCCCCGCCGCGTGCTCGTCGGCGGAGGGCTTGTACTTGCGGCCGTCCAGCCAGACCAGCGCCACCGAATCGCCCCCCGCGGGCCACATGCTCACGAAGCCGTGCTCCGTGGGCGTGCCGTCCGTGTGCGGCACCACGCCCGGCGTCCACGTCGCGCCGCCGTCCGCCGAGACGGCCACGCGCACGTCGTAGGAATACTTTCCGCCCGCGCCGCGCTGCAGCCAGTGCGCCGCCATGCGGTTCCCTGGCAGCACCGCGAGGGAGGGGAAGTCTGCCCAGTTGACCATCCAGTCGCGCCCGCTGGCGATGGTGCGCGGCGCGGACCATCGGTCGCCCTCCAGCACCGCGAATCGCAGCGCGTGGGTGCTGTCCGCCGCCGGCTCTAGCCACGACAGGTACGCGTGCCCGTCCGCCCCCACCGTCAGGTTCGGCTCGCCGCTCCCCGGCGCCGCGTTCAGCGCCAGCTCCGTCACCACGATGGATTCGGTCGATGACGACGATCCGCCGCCATCGCTCGGGCGATCGCCGCAGGCGGCGAGCACGGCCGCCATGGCGCACGCGGCCGAGAAGTAACGCAGGGTATCTGTCGATGTCATGCGTCGTCGCTGTTGATCTGGATGCAGCAAATCAGTCGTCGCGTTCCCGCCGGGGCCCTCACCCCCGCCAAGCCTTTCGCTCGTTCCTCGCGACGGCTGGCGACCCCTCCCCCAAACTGCGGGGGAGGGGTGTGTGGAAGGAGTACATTCCGTTCACCCGTTCACCCTCACACCCTCACACCCTCACACCCTCACACCCTCACACCCTCACACCCTCACACCCTCACACCCTCACACCCTCACAC
>DASTVC010000783.1:0-2224 GCA_035759295.1 Longimicrobium sp.
CCGCGCCTGCAACGCGTGCCGCAGGTACAGGTGCCGGAAGTACGCCTCCGAGGCCAGGTAGGTCAGGAACCGGTAGACGACAAGCTCCCACTCCCCCGGCTCGCGGTCCAGCCCGGTGCGCGCGTTGAGCCAGGTGGCCAGCTGCCGCACGCCGGCCTGGTACGCGCGCTCCACCTCGGCCGCGCACGCCTCCGGGTCGGCGACGGGATACCCGGCCAGCACCGGAACTCCGCCCGCCTCCCCCGCCCCCACGCACCACTCCCCCAGCAGGAACGAGGGCGGCACCCCGCGCGGGCGCATCCTCGTCATCTGCACCCGTGCACCGTCCGCCGGGCGGGATGCTCCGGCGTCCGCGCTCACCGGTCCCCCGCACCGGCGGCGACCGCGCCCGCCGCCATCCGCTCGTACAGCGCCAGCAGCGGTCGGGCGACGCGCGGCCAGTCCGCCCGCTCCTCCACGACACGCCGATTCCGCGCGCCGATCGCGGCACGCTCGGCGTCCGTCGTCCGCGCGGCGGCCAGGAGGGCGTCCGCGACGGCGTCCGCATCTCCCACAGGCGCGAGCCAGCCGTTGCGGCCGGCTTCGATCCACTCGCGGTTGGGGGCGATGTCGGTCACCAGCACGGGGAGCCCGGTCGCCATCGCCTCCAGCATGGAGATGGAGCTGCCGTCGCTGTGCGCGCAGCTGGCGTACAGGTCCGCGGCGCGGAACCAGTCGGGGAGCGCGGCGTGGTCGACCAAGCCGGGACGGAGGACGGCATCCTCCACCCCTGCGGCGCGGATCCATCCGTCCAGCTTCGCCGCCAGCGATCCGCCGCCCGGCAGCACCAGCCGCATCCGCGGCTCCTCCGCCCAGGCCCGCGCGAAGCCCTCGACCAGCGTATCCATCCCGTAGATGGGCTCCCACGAGCGGGTGCAGAGGACGACGAACGCGTCCTCCCGCGCTCCCGTCAGCCGCTCGCGAAGCGGAGAGGGTCCCGGCGAAAAGCGCGCGAGGTCCGTCCCCCAGGGAAAGCGTGCCACCCGCTCGTCCGGAACAGACGCGAACGTGTGCGCCCGCTGCAGCACGGTCTGGCAGTCGAAGACGAAGCCGTCCGCGTCCGTGAGCGCCACGCGCGTGGCGTCCGCCCAGTCGGGGCCGCGGTCAGCGTCCACCAGCACGTCGGAGCCCCAGGACATCACGATGCGCGGCCGCGCGCCGGCCAGCGCGGCGGCGAATCCGCCCGTGGGCACCGGCCCGGCGTGCACGGCGTCCGGGCCCACGCGGTCCAGCACCTGGCGCAGCGCGGGGACCAGGGCGCGCACGCCCTCCGGCGTCCGCGCATCGGTGGATGGACGCTCTGGCCACGCCTCCCAGCGCACCCCGTCCGGAAGCGGCGCTTCGGGGACGTCGTCCAGCGCCAGGTAGTGCACCTGGTGCCCCGCGCCGGCCAGCAACGCCGTCATCCGCCGGTCGTGGCCGGTCACTCCCTGGGTCAGGTACAGAATCCGCATCCGCCTTGTAGCACTTTCCTCGATGCGCGTGCGTCTCTCTGCCGCGCCGCCCACGTGAGCCCCGCGAAACCGCCGCCGTCGTGCCGTCGCAAGCCGGCCCACGCGGCGTGTATCCGCGTTTTTTTCCAGGGCAGCAAAGCCAGCTTGTTTCGCTTCCTGCAAGGTTGCGGAACGCTGGCCCTGGTGCGCGCCCCGTCTGCGACGGGGAGGCCCTCACCCCCGCCGTCTTCGCCGCTCGTTCCTCGCGGCTCGCGGCGACCCCTCCCCCAAACTGCGGGGGAGGGGTGTCTCCGGCTACGTTCCCCGCGAGATCGCCACCGTCGTGCCGTCGCAAGCCGGCCCACGCGGTGTGTATCCGCGTTTTTTTGAGAAACCCCTTACACGACATCCCCCGTCGCTCCCGGTCCTCGCCGAACCCCGACCACGCGGAGCGGCCCGAAAGCAGCCGTCGACAGGTCCGGAGCACTGCTTCCATCGTCGGAGTGACGGAAAGCTTCAGGGATCGCGCATCAGGGGTCGTGCACTTCTATCTGCGTCGCGCTCCGGCCGGATCCGGACGCCACTCCAGAGTGGGCCGATTTCCTCGCGGAAGCCGGCGGATACCATCACCTGATGCGCGTCTTTTGCCGGACTCGAGGGTTGGCATGCAGGCGGCCCAGGCCCCGGACCCCCCCACAGCCGACACCGGCAGACCCGGCTGATCCGCGCGACGGGGGGATGGCGGATTATGT
>DASTVC010000784.1:0-10723 GCA_035759295.1 Longimicrobium sp.
GTTCCAGCCGCGGTTTCAACCGCCGAATCCGGACCCGCTGCGCCGCCCCTCCCGCACTCCCGCACTCCCGCACTCCCGCACTCCCGCACTCCCGCACTCCCGCACTCCCGCACTCCCGCACTCCCGCACTCCCCCTACGCCGCCTGCATCGTCTTCAGCGCCTCGCGGGTGGCGCGGTAGCCTTCTTCCAGGAAGTATTGCGTGCGGGTGAAGTCCCACGCGCCCAGGTGGCCGATGCGCGGACGCACGTGCGTTACCGGCAGGTTCTTCCACGCCTCCAGGTTGCGCGTCCGCTGATTGGCGATGTTCATCGTCAGCACGCGGTCGTGGATGGCGATCATCCCACGGTCGAAGAAGTCGGGGGCGGGGGGCTGGATCTCCGACCCCACGTCCACCGCGATCACCCGCTCGGCGCCCCACGCGAACGCCTGGTCCACCGGCACCACGTTCAGCACGCCCCCATCCACCAGAAAATCGCCCTTCCAGCGCAGGGGCGGATAGTAGATGGGGATGGCGCACGAGGCGTACACCGCGTCCACCGGGTCGATGTCCTCGATCATCCCCGTGCCGAACCACACCTCGCCGCAGCCGACCAGCGAGACGGCGTTCAGGCGGATGGGGATCTGCGCGTCGGCAAAGTGCTTGAGCGGCAGGTTGCGGCGAATCCACCCCTTGTAGTGCTCGCCGTTGAAGACGGCCTCCTCGCGCACGCCGCCCATGAACACCGCGCGGCGGTTGATCTGCACGATGTCCTCACGCGTCAGCCTGCGCGCGACGTCCGCCAGCTCGCGCCACCCCATTCCGCCCGCGATGGCCGCGCCGATCAGCGAGCCGATGCTGCAGGCAACGATGGCGTCGGGGATGATGCCGGCCTCTTCCAGCGCCTTCCACACTCCCACGTGCGCGGTGCCCTTCATCCCCCCGCCCCCCAGCACCAGCACGGTGCGGGGACGGGAAGACGGCGTGCGGAACGGGGTCTCGGCGGTCGCGTTCAACGGGTAGCGTGGAGTTCAGGGATCGGAGCCAGAGGAACGCGTCGCACCGCATGGAATTTGCGAGCCGCCCGCGCCTCACACGCGCGCGCAGCCTTGACGCAGGGGGGCGCGGAACCTAGGTTGCCGGTTGATACGGAGAATCATTCTTGGTGACCCGCCCGCTCCATGCGGTGTATGGAGGGCGAACACCTGACCGACGAACGAAGCATGCCGGCCGTCACGCGCCGGATGACCCCAGGAGACTGACAGGATGGCGGAACCGCTGCTCAAGATCACCAACCTGCACGCCGAGATTGCCGAAGACGGCACCGAGATCCTCAAGGGCCTGGACCTGGAGCTGAACGAGGGCGAGATCCACGCCATCATGGGCCCCAACGGCTCCGGCAAGAGCACGCTCAGCAAGGTGATCAGCGGCCACCCGGCCTACGAGGTCACCGACGGCGACATTCTGCTGCGCGGCGAGAGCATTCTTGACATGCAGCCCGACGAGCGCGCGCGCCAGGGCGTGTTCCTAGCCTTTCAGTACCCGGTGGAGATCCCCGGCGTATCGGTCGCCAACTTCATGCGTACGGCGCTGAATGCCAAGCGCGGCGAAGAGGTCGACATCTTCGACTTCCAGGAGGAGCTGGAGGGGCGGATGGCCATGCTGGAGATGGACCCCGCCTTTGCCATGCGCTCCGTGAACGACGGCTTCAGCGGCGGCGAGAAGAAGCGGAACGAGATCCTTCAGCTCGCGATGCTCGAGCCCACGCTGGCGGTGATGGACGAGACCGACAGCGGCCTGGACATCGACGCCCTGAAGATCGTAACGGCGGGGATCAACAAGATCAAGGCCGAGCGGAGCGACATGGCGGTGCTGCTCATCACGCACTACCAGCGCATGCTCAACTACATCACCCCCGACCGGGTGCACGTGATGGTGGACGGCCGCATCATCCGCAGCGGCGGGGCAGAGCTGGCGCTGGAGCTGGAAGAGCGCGGCTACGACTGGGTGAAGGAAGAAGTTGGTGCGTGAAAACGGAAGTACCGAGTGCCGAGTACCGAGTGCCCGACTCATGGCACCGATCGACAGGCACTAGGCACTTGGCACTAGGTACTTTTTAGACTTTCAGGAGGCAGCATGCCTTACAACGAAGATGTAGCCGCGCTCGGCCTCGACGAGTACAAGTACGGCTTTCGCGATGAAGAGGACTACGTCTTCAAGAGCCGCAAGGGGCTCGACGAAGACATCGTCCGCGAGATCAGCGCGCAGAAGGGCGAGCCGGAGTGGATGCTGGCCAACCGCCTCAAGGCGCTCAAGCACGCCCAGGCGCGGCCGTGGCCCACCTGGGGCGGCGACCTGTCGGGGCTGAACTTCGACGAGATCTACTTCTACATCCGTCCCAACGAAAAGACGGGCCGGACGTGGGACGAGGTGCCGGAGAACATCAAGAACACCTTCGAGCGGCTGGGCATTCCGGACCAGGAGCGCCGCATTCTGGCCGGCGTGGGCGCCCAGTACGAGAGCGAGGTGGTCTACCACTCGCTCAAGAAGGAGTGGGAGGAGCAGGGCGTCATCTTCAAGGGGATGGACGACGGCCTGCGCGAGCACGAAGACCTGGTCCGCCAGTACTTCGGGACCGTGGTGCCCTTCCGCGACAACCTGTTCGCGGCGGTGAACACGGCGGTGTGGTCCGGCGGATCGTTCGTCTACATCCCCAAGGGCGTAAAGCTCGACATGCCGCTGCAGGCGTACTTCCGCATCAACGCGGAAGCGATGGGGCAGTTCGAGCGCACGCTGATCATCGTGGAAGAAGGCGCCCAGGTGCAGTACATCGAGGGGTGCACGGCGCCCTCGTACAGCCAGGACAGCTTCCACAGCGGCGTGATCGAGATCGTGGTGAAGGAAGGCGCGCGGATGCGCTACACCACCATCCAGAACTGGTCGCACAACGTGTACAACCTGGTGACGCAGCGCGCCCGGGTTGAGCGCGAGGGCACCATGGAGTGGGTGGACGGCAACCTGGGCAGCAAGCTGACGATGAAGTATCCCAGCTGCTACCTGGTGGGCGAGCGCGCGCGCGGCGAGATCCTGTCCATCGCCTACGCGGGCAACGGGCAGCACCAGGACGCCGGGGGCAAGGTGATCCACGCGGCGCCGCACACGTCGTCGCGCATCGTGTCGAAGTCCATCTCGCGCGGCAGCGGCCGGTCGAGCTACCGCGGGCTGCTGCACGTGCAGCCGGGCGCGCACCACGCGCGCAGCAACGTGGAGTGCGACGCGCTGCTGCTGGACGAAGAGGCGCGTACGGACACGTATCCGTACATCAACATCGAAGACCAGCACGCGCAGATCGGCCACGAGGCCACGGTGAGCAAGATCGGCGACGAGCAGCTGTTCTACCTGATGTCGCGCGGGCTCAGCGAGGACGCGGCGGCCACCATGGTGGTGCGCGGCTTTATCGAGCCCATCGCCAAGGAGCTGCCGCTGGAGTACGCGGTGGAGCTCAACCGGCTGATCGAGCTGGAGATGGAAGGCTCGGTAGGATAACGGCAGGGAATAGGGAACAGGGAATAGGGAATAGCAAGAAGAGACGACTGCAGGAGCCCAGCGATGCGGGTGCAGTTGGCAGGCTATTCCCTATTCCCTATTCCCTGTTCCCTCAAGGCCAGCGCGACTGAACCCTGACGGAATCAAACGATAGTGTCCGATACACAGACCGCCATCACCCCCGCCGACGTCGGCGTGTTTTCGCGCGACCAGGTGGAGATGCTCACGGCGCGCAAGCTGGAGACGGAGTGGCTGCGCGAGCAGCGCATGCGCGCGCACGCCGTCTTTGCCGCCACGCCCATGCCCACCACGCGGCTGGAAGACTGGCGCTACACCGACCTCAAGAAGCTGCTCAAGCTCGACGCCTTCTCGTTCGCCGAGGAGCGCTCGCCGGTGGCGTCGGCGGACGCGCTGCCGGCCGGGCTGCGCACGGTGATGGACGAGGCGGGCGATTCGTCGGCGCGCATGGCGCAGGTGGACGCGTCGGTGGTGCTGCGCGAGCTGCCGGACGACCTGGCGGCGCAGGGCGTGATCTTCACCTCGCTGGAGACGGCGGCGCGCGAGCACCCGGAGCTGGTGCAGAAGCACTTCGGCACGGCCATCACGCCGGATGACGGCAAGTTCGCGGCGCTCAGCGCGGCGTTCTGGACCGGCGGCGCGTTCCTCTACGTCCCGAAGAACGTGCAGGTGGAGGTGCCCATCCGCGTCTACCGCTGGATCAGCGAGGGCGGCACGGCGGCGCTGGGGCGGGTGCTGGTGATCGCCGAGGCCGGCGCGAAGGTGGCCGTGGTCGAGGAGCTGGGGTCGGACGACGTCGCGAAGCCGGCCCTCTCCGTGGGCGCGGCGGAGATCTTCGCGGATGATTCCGCCGTCGTCATCTACACGCAGGTGCAGCGGTACGGGCGCGGCGTGGTCCATCTGGCGACCGATCGCCTGGTCGCCGGGCGGGACGCGAAGATCACCACGCTGTACACGTCGTTCGGCGCGGACGTGTCGCGCGCGGACGTGCAGTGCCGCATGGTGGCGCCGGGAAGCCACGTGGACATGCTGGGGCTGTACATCGCCGACGGCACGCAGCACTTCGACAACCAGACGCTGCAGGACCACATCGCCCCGCACGCCAGCAGCAACCTGCTGTTCAAGGGCGCGCTGAACGACACGGGGCGCTCGGTGTTCCGCGGGCTGATCCGCGTGCACCCCAAGGCGCAGCGCACGGACGCGTACCAGACCAACCGCAACCTGATCCTGAGCGACGGGGCGCGCGCGGACTCCCTCCCCAACCTGGAGATCCAGGCGGACGACGTGCGTTGCTCGCACGCGGCCACGGTGGGGCAGCTGGACGAGGAAGAGGTGTTCTACCTGCTCAGCCGCGGCATTCCCAAGCCGGAGGCGGTGCGGCTGGTGGTGTTCGGGTTCTTTGCCGAGGTGCTGGACCAGCTTCCGCTGGAGGGCGTGCGCGCGGAGCTGCTGCGCGTGGTGGAGCGCAAGCTGGCGCCCTCGCTCTGACGTTGGGCTGGGTGAAGGCCGCCGCCCTCTCGGACGTACCGGGGGACGGGGCGGTGCTGGGGGTGGAGGTGGATGGGCGGCGTGTGGCGCTGGCGCGGGTGTACGGCGAGGTGTACGCATTCGCCGACAACTGCTCCCACCGCGACTTTCCGCTCTCCGTCGGCGAGGTGGATGCGGTGTCGTGCACGGTCACCTGCGAGTGGCACGGCGCCGCCTTCGACATCCGAACCGGCGAGCCCACCTGCCCGCCCGCGTTCAGGCCGATCGCGGTGTTTGGAACCCGGGTGGAAGACGGCGTGGTGTGGGTGGAATTGTAACCATGGCCACGGCGGCATCGCCCATCCACTGCAGCCGCGGGGCCCGCTTGATGGGGGCCCCGTGCTCGTTTTCGAGAAGGATGCGCGGATGAGGGAATTGCGGCGGATCGGCCTGGCGCTGTTCGGCGCGGCGGTGATTCTGCTGGACGTGATGACGGTCGCCGCGCTGGTCTCCGTGGGGAGTACCGGGGTGCGGGCGATGGGCGGCGGCGGGCTGGTCATCGTGGGCGTGGTCCTGGCCGTAGTTGCCGCCGCCAACCTGCTGCTGGCCATCGGGCTCGTGTACCCGCGGGCAGTGCGGCGGGCAGAACTTTCAAGCGAGCGATCGTCATGAGCATTCTTTCCACCCCCGACGCCCCGCCCGCCACGCCGCTGGACGTGGAGCGCATCCGCGAGGACTTTCCCATCCTGCGGGAGACGACGGCGCAGGGAAAGCCGATCGTCTACCTGGACAACGCGGCCAGCACGCAGAAGCCGCGGCAGGTGATCGACGCCATCAGCGGGCACTACGAGCGCAACAACGCCAACGTGCACCGCGGCATCCACGAGCTCAGCAACCGCGCGACGGACGCGTACGACCACGCGCGGCAGCGGGTGGCGGCGCTGCTGGGGATCACCGACACGGCGGAGCTCATCTGGACGCGCGGCACCACCGAGGGGCTGAACCTGGTGGCCTACGCGTACGGGATGAACAACCTTCGCCCGGGCGACGAGATCCTGCTCTCCGTGCTGGAGCACCACTCGAATCTCGTCCCCTGGCAGCTGGTGGCGCAGCGCACGGGCGCGCGGCTGCGCTTCCTGGAGATCGACGACCAGGGGCGGCTGGACCTGTCCATGCTGGACGACCTGCTGACGGAGCGCACCAAGATCGTCTCCATCACGCACGTCTCCAACGCGCTGGGGACGGTGAACCCCATCAAGCACATCGCCGCGAAGGCGAAGGCGGCGGGCGCGCTGATGGTGGTGGATGGCGCGCAGAGTGCCCCGCACCTGCCGGTGGACGTGCCCTCGCTGGGCGCCGACTTCTACGCGTTCAGCGGCCACAAGATGTGCGGGCCCACGGGGATGGGCGGGCTCTGGGGGCGCCGCGAGGTGCTGGAGGCCATGCCCCCCTTCCACGGCGGCGGCGACATGATCGAGTGGGTGGAGCTGGAATCGTCCACCTACGCGCCGATCCCGGCCAAGTTCGAGGCGGGGACGCCCAACGTGGCCGGCGCCGTGGGACTGGGCGCGGCGGCGGACTACCTGGCGGGGCTGGGGCGCGAGGCCATCCTGACGCACGAGCGGGCGCTGGTGGCGTACGCGGTGAAGCAGCTGAGCGACATCCCGGACCTGACCGTGCTGGGCCCGCGCGACCTGTCGGAGCGCTCCGGGGTGGTCTCCTTTACGCTGGCGGACATCCATCCGCACGACCTGGCGACCATCCTGGACAGCGAGGGCGTGGCCATCCGCGCCGGCCACCACTGCACCCAGCCGCTGATGAAGTGCCTGGGCGTGGGCTCCACCGCGCGCGCCTCGTTCTACCTCTACAACACGCCCGCGGAGGTCGACACGCTGGTGGAGGCGCTGCACAAGGCGCGCGGGCTGTTCGGGTACTGAGGAGTCGCCGGCCTCGCCAGGAGCGATTGAAATCGCGGCAACGACATCACGCTGTCCGCCTGCGCGGACAAAAGAAGAAGCATTGGAGATGCGATAAATGGAGCGGTCTGCGCTGGACTCGGTGTACCAGGAGCTGATCCTGAAGCACTACCGGAGCTCCAAGTTCCGCGGGGAGCTGGCGGAGCCGGACGCGGTGGTGCCCATGCGCAACCCCGTCTGCGGCGACGACATCCTGCTCCAGGTGCAGGTGCGAGAAGGGAGGATCGAGGCCATCCGCTTCAGCGGCCACGGCTGCGCCATCTCGCAGGCGGCCGCGTCGATGATGAGCGAGCACGCCGTCGGCAAGTCGTGGGACGAGGTGCACGCCATCTCCGCCCGCTTTCGCGACATGATCCATGGCGACGAGACCGCGGCCCGAGACAAAGCGCTCGGCGACATGCGCGCCCTCTCCGGCGTGGCCAAGCTGCCGCGCCGCGTGAAGTGCGCCATGCTGGGCTGGGACGCACTGGAAGAAGCCGAGAAGAAGTTCGCGGCGGAGTAGCGCTCCGCAGGGGCTGATACGGATACGAAACACCCTCCTCCGGCGCATCCGGAGGAGGGTGTTCGATTTACGGACCGTGAGCCAGCGGCGGTAAAGCAGCGCCGTAGGAAGCAAAGCGGCTGCGCATCGCGATTTGTCATTTCGAAGGAGGCGCCGCGCGGAACCCTCCTCCACTCCAGAACCCGGCGCCGACTGAGAAATCTACTGTCGGAGGCTCGTGGCCGGCCCATCACAACGAGTCTCGCGGACGCCCCTCCGGGGAGCCACACGGCGCTCGAATCCAACCAACCGTTTGCGCGCAATCGAAGTGGAAAATCCGCAGGCCGGTGGCTCGACGAACAGTCACGAGCATCCGCGAGTAGATTTCTCAGTCGGCGCCAAAGCGTGGGGCGGCAGACGGTCTGGGGCGGCGCCTCCTTCGAAATGACAGGGCTGCGGGGCGCAGCTTATCCCAACACAGGCGGCGCTTACCCCACCGCCGGCGGGTCCAGCTTCCAGATGCGGTCGGCGTATTCCTGCACGGAGCGGTCGCTGCTGAACCAGCCGCAGCGCGCCACGTTCAGGATCGCCTTGCGCGTCCATTCCTCCTGGTCGCCCCAGGCCACGTCCACCTGCGCCTGGGCGTCCAGGTACGCGTCGAAGTCCGCCAGCACCATGTAGGGATCGTGGTGCAGCAGCGACTCCACCAGCGGCCGGAACAGTCCCGGCTCCTCGGGGCACAGCGTGCCGCTGGAGACGAAGTCCATCACCCGCCGCAGCCGCGGGCTGCGCTCGTACTCCGCGCGGGGGTTGTAGCCGGCGGCGCGGCTGGCCTCCACCTCTTCGGCGGTCAGGCCGAAGATGAACATGTTCTCGCGCCCCACCCGCTCCGCGATCTCCACGTTCGCGCCGTCCAGCGTGCCGATGGTCAGCGCACCGTTCAGCGCGAACTTCATGTTTCCCGTCCCCGACGCCTCGAAGCCGGCGGTCGAGATCTGCTCCGAAAGGTCGCTGCCGGGAAAGATCCGCTCCGCCAGCGAGACCTTGTAGTCGGGGATGAAGGCCACGCGCAGCAGGTTGCCCGCCACCGGGTCCGCGTTCACCTGGCGCGCGATGCGGCCGATGAGCTGGATGATGAGCTTGGCCGTCCAGTACGTGGGCGCCGCCTTGCCGCCAAAGAGCACCGCGCGCGCGGGAATCGTCCGCTCCGGCGAATCCTTCAGTTCCAGCCAGGTGTCCACGCAGCGCAGCGCGTTCAGCAGCTGGCGCTTGTACTCGTGCATGCGCTTGACCTGAGCGTCCATCAGGCTGCGCGGGTCCACCGTCACCCCCGCCTCCGTGCGGACCAGCTGCGCCAGCCGGCGGCGGTTCTCCGCCTTCACCTTGCGCCACCCCTCCCGGAACGCCGCATCCTCCGCGAACGCCTCCAGCCCCGCCAGCTGCTCCAGGTTGGTGATCCACTCGGGCCCGATGGCGTCGGTGATCAGCGTGGAAAGGCCGGGGTTGGACTTGAGCATCCACCGGCGCTGCGTGACGCCGTTGGTGACGGAGGTAAGCCGCTCCGGCCACAGCTCGTTGAAGTCGCGGAAGATGCGGTCCTTGAGGATTTCCGTGTGCAGCGCCGCCACGCCGTTGGTGTGGTGGCTCCCCACGATGGCCAGGTGCGCCATCCGCACCCGCCCCCCGCCGATGATGGCCATGCGCTCCTCGCGCGCCGCGTCGCCGGGAAACTTCTCCTGCACGCGGGCGCGAAAGCGGCGGTCGATCTCGCGGATGAGCTCCAGGTGGCGCGGCAGCAGCCGGCCGAACAGCTCCACGCTCCACTCTTCCAGCGCCTCGGGGAGCACCGTGTGGTTGGTGTACGCAAAGGTGCGGCGGGCGATGTCGAAGCTGGCATCCCACTCCAGCCCGTGCTCGTCCATCAGCAGCCGCATGAGCTCGGGGATGGCGACGGCGGGGTGCGTGTCGTTCAGCTGGATCTGCACCTTGTCGGCGAAGTCCGTGAACGTGGTGCGCTCCGTCTTGTAGCGGCGGATGATGTCCTGCAGCGTGGCGCTGACGAAGAAGTACTGCTGCTTGATCCGCAGCTCCTTCCCCTGCCCCGTGTCATCCGGCGGATACAGGACCTTGCTGATGGTCTCGGTGTCCGTCTTGGCCTGCACCGCGGCGATGTAGTTGCCGCGGATGAAGTCCTCCAGGTCGAACTCTTCCGTGGCCTTGGCCGCCCACAGGCGCAGCGTGTTGACGGTGTTGTTCTCGTACCCCGGCACCGGCGTGTCGTACGCCATGGCCAGCACGTCGCTGGTATCCACCCAGTCGAAGTGCACGCGTCCGTCCTCGGCGGGGCGGGCCTGCACGCGGCCGTAGAACTTTACCTTGAAGGTGCGGTCCGGCCGGGCGATCTCCCACGGGTTGACGTCGTGCAGCCAGTTGTCGGGGCGCTCCATCTGCCGCCCGGAATCATCCACGGCCTGGCGAAAGATACCGTGCTCGTAGCGGATGCCGTACCCCATCCCCGGCAGCTCCAGCGTAGCCATGGAGTCCAGGTAGCACGCCGCCAGCCGCCCCAGGCCGCCGTTGCCCAGGCCGGCGTCCGGCTCGCGCTCCTCCAGCTCTTCCAGCTCGTATCCCAGCTCCTGCAGTGCCTCGGCGGTCGCGCCCTCCACGCCCAGGTTGATGAGCGCGTTGCCCAGCGTGCGGCCGATCAGGAACTCCAGCGACAGGTAGTAGACGCGCTTTACGTCGCGGTGCTGGTAGCGCGCGTTGGTCTGCGCCCAGCGATCCGCAAGCCGGTCGCGCACGGCCAGCGCCGTGCTGATGTACATGTCGCGCTCGGTGGCCGAGGCGCCGTCGCGCGCCAGCGTGTGGCGCACGTGCCCTTCGATGCCGTGCTTGAGGGCCTCCACGCGCGTCACGCGCCGCCCCGCGTCGATGGTCGTCATTCGATTGATCTGCTGATGCCCGATACGAGGCGCGCCGGGAAACCCGATGGATCTACGGGTCCGACTCTACGACAGGCGGCGGTGCGAGGCCGCGAACGCCCCCATCCCCGGCCTTCCTGGACGAACAGCGCCACCCACGTCAAACATCTGTTTGAGAGGGCGGATCGTACCTCCCGCGAGACGGCCGGGTTCCCGTTCGATGGATTCGGAATGTTAGCTAACAAATAGGTCCCGCGAAAGCCTCCGGGCCCGTCGCCGGAGGATCTTCCCCACCCCTCCCCCGCATTGATTTCCTGAGGGAGGCGCCGCGCAAC
>DASTVC010000785.1:0-12657 GCA_035759295.1 Longimicrobium sp.
ATCCAACCGTCCCGCCGGCCGCGCCGAAGCGCGCCGCCGTCCGCGTCAGTCCGCCGCCACTGGCTCGGGGTCGCGCACCGCGGGGCCGGCGTGCACCACGCGCGGGCGGCCGGAGCGGCCGCGGCGCAGGCGGTTGCTGAAGTCGTCCAGCAGCGTGTACACCACCGGCACCACGAACAGCGTCAGCAGCGTCGACGTGATCAGGCCGCCGATCACGGCGCGGCCCATGGGGGCGCGCTGCTCGCTGCCTTCGCCCAGCGCCAGGGCCAGCGGCAGCATGCCGAAGATCATCGCCACCGTGGTCATGATGATGGGCCGCAGCCGCACCCGCGCCGACGTAAGCAGCGCCTCGCGCCGGCCCATCCCCTCCTCGCGCTGCTGGTTGGTAAAGTCCACCAGCAGAATGCCGTTCTTGGTCACCAGGCCCATCAGCATGATGATGCCGATCATGGTGAACACGTTCAGGTTGCCGCCCGTCAGCAGCAGCGCCAGCCCCACGCCGATAAAGGAGAGCGGCAGCGCCAGCATGATGGCCAGCGGCTGCACAAAGCTGCCGAACAGCGACGCCAGGATGATGTAGATGAACACCACCGCCATCCCCAGCGCCGCCAGCACGTAGCCCTTGGTCTCCTGCAGGTTCTGCACGTCGCCGCGGAACACGGTGCGGTAGCCCGTGGGCAGGTTGGCCGCGTCAAGCGCCGCGCGCGCGTCGTTGGCCACGTCGCCCATGGCGTAGCCGGGCAGCACGCCGGCGCTGATGCTGATCTGCCGCTCCAGCGACGACCGCTCGATCTGCTGCGGGCCCATGCCGCCGCGCACCGTGGCCACCTGCGACAGCGGGATCATCGCCGCGCGGCCTGTCGTGGGGTCCACCGAGCTGCTGGGCACCACGATCCCCGCCACGTCGCCGGCCGAGGTGCGCACGCTGTCGGGGTAGATGACCACCACGTCGTGCGAGTAGCCCTGCTCGTCTTCCCACTGCGTGGCGCGCTGGCCGGTGAACAGCGGCTGCAGTGTCTGCGCGATGCTGGCGATGCCCACGCCCGCCGCCCACGCCTGCTCGCGGTCCACGTCCACGTCCAGCTGCGGGATCTCGCCTTCCTGGCTGCTCGTCGGCTCCGCCATCCCGGGCACGCTCTGCAGCACCTGCATCACCTGCTCGGCCGCCAGCTTGAGCCGCGCCTGCTCCGGCCCCTGCACGTTCACCTGGATCGGCTGGCGGAATCCGCCAAAGATCGTCGGCGTCCCCGTGATGTTGGCGCGCACCCCCGCCACGCCGGCCAGCCTGCCGCGCAGCGCGTCCTGCAGCTCCGCCTGGGTCCGCTCGCGCTCGTCCTTGGGCTTCAGGCGCACGAAGATCCGGCCGTTGTTGGGCGATCCGCGAAATCCGCCGCCGATGGACATGTAGGTGAACTCCACCTCCGGCATCTGCCGCAGCATGCTGGCCACCTGGTGCCCGCGCTCCACCGTGTACTCCAGCCGGCTGCCGGGCGCCACGCGAAAGTTCACGTTGAACTCGCCGCCATCGAAGTCCGGCACCCAGGTAAAGCCCAGGGTGGGGATGATGAGCATCGACGCCACGATGCACGTGGTCGCAAAGCCCAGCACCGTCTTGCGGTGGTCCAGCGCCCAGGCCAGCCAGCGCGGGTAGCGGTCCGCCACCTTCTCGAAGCGGTCGTTGAAGGCGCGCGCCGTCCGCTGGATGATGTTCCCCTTCTTTCGCCCGGCCCCGTGGTTCTCCACCTCCGGGTCCGGCCAAACGCTGGAGAGCATGGGGTCCAGCGTGAAGCTGACGAACAGCGACACCATCACCGCGAACGCCACCACCACGCCGAACTGAAAGAAGATCAGGCCGATCTGCCCGCCCATGAAGGCCACGGGGATGAACACCGCGATCACCGCCAGCGTGGTCGATACCACCGCCAGGCCGATCTCGCTGGTCCCCTCCCGCGCCGCTCTGTGGTGGTCCTTCCCCATCTCCACGTGCCGCACGATGTTCTCGCGCACCACGATGGCGTCGTCGATCAGCAGGCCGATGGCCAGCGACAGCGCCAGCAGCGTCATGGTGTTGATGGTGAACCCGAAGATCCACATCCCGAAGTACGCCGAGATGATGGAGATGGGGAGCGCCAGGCCGGTGATGATCGTCGACCGCCAGCTGTTCAGGAAGAAGTAGATGATGGCGATGCAGAGGATGGCGCCCAGGATGAGCTCGTGCTGCACCGACTCCAGGCTGGCGCGGATGCGCCGCGAGTCGTCGCTCACCACCGTCATCTTCACGTCGCTGGGCAGCGACTCCTGCAGCTCGGCCACCTCGGCGCGCACGCGGTCGGCCACCTCTACCGTGTTGCTGCCGCTGATCTTCAGGATCTCGACGCTGAGCGCGCGGCCGTCGTTCAGAAAGCTGGCGCTGCGGGCCTCGGCCGTGCCGTCGACCACCGTCGCCACGTCGCCCAGGCGGATGGGCACGCCGTCGCGCACCGCCACGGTGATGTCGCGGAAGGCGCGCGGGTCTTCCACGCGGCCGGTAATGCGGACGAGCCGCTCCTGGTCGCCGCGGCGCACGCGTCCGGCGGGGACTTCCTGGTTCTCACGCTGCAGCGCCTGCATCACCTGCGGCGGGCTGATGGCGTAGGAGCGCATGGCGTCCGGGTTCAGCTGCACCTGGATCTGCCGGTTGGTCCCGCCGATCAGGTTCACGCCGCCCACGCCGGGAATGGCTTCCAGGCGGGTGCTGATCACCTCGTCGGCCAGCTCGGTGAGCTCGCGCAGGGGCCGGTCGCCGCTCTGCACGGCGATGGACATGATGGCGCGCTCGTTGGGATCGAAGCGGACGATGACCGGGTCTTCGATGTCCTCGGGGAGCTGGCGGCGCATCCGGGCGATCTTGGACTGCACCTCCTGCTGGGCCTGCATCACGTCCACGCCCAGCTGCAGCTGCACGCGCACCAGCGAGCTGCCTTCGAACGAGGTGCTGGTGATCTCCTGGATCCCCTGCACGGTGTTCAGCGCCTCTTCGATGGGGCGCGTGACCTCTCGCTCCATCACCTCGGGGCTGGCGCCGGGAAAGGTGGTCTGCGCCACGACGACGGGGTAGCTGACGTCGGGGTATTCGTCGATGGCCAGGCGCCGGTAGCCGGCCACGCCCAGCACCACCAGCGTCACCATCATCATGGTGGCGAACACCGGCCGCTTGATGGATACGTCGGAGAGGAACATCCCGCGTCTCCCGATGATTCGGGTGGATTTCGATCTATCTACACATCAGGGTGCGCCGCGGCAGATTGCCGGCCGCGCCCCGCCAACCTGACAGTGGGGAGCCTCGTCGCCGGCACCGTGCAGGCCCCGGCGCCCCCTCCGCTCGCTTAGGCTCGCACCTCCCCCAAAAAACCCTGGGGGAGGTTGGCGTTGCCGATGAGATGGAGGCTCGGCGAAAGGCTTCGAACTGGCGCCCGACGCCGCCCCCCTCTCCCGGCCTCTCCCCCATAAACAGCATGGGGGAGAGGAGAATTCGATCCCGCTCCGGACAGTCCGTCGTGCGCAGTCAACCTCCCCCGGCAGTTTCGGGGGAGGTGGGCCGGTGGTGCCGGCCCGGAGGGGGCCTGCCCGGAGCCAGCCGGAGCACTCCAGATCCTGCCCCTCGCGATCAACCTCCCCCAGTCTTTTTTGGGGGAGGTGGGCGAGTAATGCGAGCCCGGAGGGGGCGCCTCTCTGACGCAGCCCGATCCCGGTCGCCGAGCCGCTACTGCTTGCCCTTCTCGCCGCCGCCCTTGCCCGCACCGCCGCCACCACCTTCGCGGCCGCCCTGGCCGGCCATGCGCACCGCCATCCCCTTGCCCAGCACGCCCACGTTGCCGACGATCACCTGGTCCGCCTCGGTCAGGCCTTCGGTCACCTGCACCAGGCCCTGCGCCTCGTCCTTGAGGCCAATGGTCACGGGGACTACGTCGATCTTGCCGTCCACCACGCGGTAGACTACCTCGGGGCCGCCCTCACGGCCCTCGCGGATGGCCGCCGCGGGCACCACCAGCGCGCCGTCCACCACGCGGCTCACGATGCGGCCGCTGGCAAAGGTGCCGGCGCGCAGGCGGCCTTCGGGGTTGGGCACCTGCACGTACACCGTCACGGAGCGCGACCCCGGATCCACCGACGGGCTGATCCGCGCCACGCGGCCGGTGAACTCCGACCCATCCGCCGTGAACCGCACCGTCTGCCCGGCCTGCACGGCGGCCGCCGCGCGCTCGGGGACGGCCGCCGCCAGCTCCAGCACGTCGCCGCGCACGAGCGTGAACAGCGCCGCGTTGCGGTTGATGTGCTCGCCCGGGTTCACCGTGCGCTTCTCGATGACGCCCGAGACCGGCGCCACCACGCGGGTGTCGCCCACCTCGCGGCGGCTGGTGCCGCTGCGCGCCTGCGCCGCGGCCAGCCGGGCGCGCGCCGCGGCGACGGCCTGCTGGGCCACGCGCACGTCGCGCTCGGGGATGGCGCCCTCGCGCAGCAGCTCCTGGTTCTGCTCCAGCGTCCACTCCGCGGTGCTCAGCTCGCTGCGCGCGGCGGCCACGTCGGCGTCGGCGCTGCGGGCGTTGCCGGCCTGGTCGCCCGCGTCGAAGACGGCGAGGAGCTGGCCCGCGCGCACCGCCTCGCCCTCGCGCACGTAGACGTTCTGCACGTCGCCCTCCAGCCGGGCGCGTACTTCCGCGCGCTCCAGCGGCTCCAGCGTCCCGGTGACGGGGATGGCGTCTTCCAGCGGCGCCAGCCGCGGCTGCGCGAGGTCGGTGGCCGCCAGCGTCACGCTGGGCCCGCGCCCGCCGGGCCCGCCGCCCCCCGGCCCGCCCGCCGCACCCTCCGCCTTCTTGGAGCACGCCGCCGCGCCGGCCACCATCGCGGCCACGGCCGCCACGCGGAAAGAAACACGCAGATGAGTCTGCATCGATCGATCAGAAGTCAGGGACACGAAGTGCGAAAGTGCGGGAGTGCGAAAGTGCGAGAGTAACTCAGCCCGATCCGCACGTACGTCCGCCGGGCAGCCGGGTGCGCGGCCGAAGGATCGGAGAACCGCGCGGCTCCAGGGCCGTTCCACTTTCGCACTCCCGCACTCTCGCACTTTCGCACTCTTCATGGCGTCGGCAGCGGGCGGCCCAGCGCGCGCGCCAGCTCCGCCGTGGCCAGGTACAGGTCGAACGTGGCGCGCGCCTCGTTGGTGCGCGCCGTGAGCAGCGCCAGCTGCGCGTCGCTCACCTCCAGCTGCGTTCCCAGGCCGCGCGCGTAGCGCAGCGAGGCCAGGCGGAACGCCTCTTCCGCCTCGGCCACCGTCTGCCGCACGGCGTCGAAGGTGGCGCGGGCGGCGTCCATCTGGGTGCGGGCGCGGGCCGCGTCGGCCCGGGCGTTCTCCGCCGCCTGCACCGCCTGCAGGTCGGCGATGGCGGCCTGGGCGCGCACCTGGCGCAGGTCGTTGCGCGCGCGGTTGCCGTCCCACACCGGCCAGTTGACCGCCA
Organism: Longimicrobium sp.; assembly: GCA_035759295.1. Taxonomy (GTDB): domain Bacteria; phylum Gemmatimonadota; class Gemmatimonadetes; order Longimicrobiales; family Longimicrobiaceae; genus Longimicrobium. The sequence continues at coordinate 5,496 of DASTVC010000785.1, forward strand.
CCTGCAGGGACCGGTCCGAGAACCATCCACCGTTCTGCTGCGTGCACACCCGGTCCGCCGCCGAGCCCGCGGGGCACTCCACCGTGTCCAGGCCGCCGGGGCGGACGGGGAGGCTCCAGTTCAGCGGGAACGCCTGGTACCCCTGCACCAGGTTCACCGAGACGGTGGGGAGGAGCGCGGCGTTGGCGGCGCGCACCGTTGCGTCGCCCGCCCGGGCCCGCAGCCGCGCCGCGCGCACCGCCGGCAGCGCCTCCAGCGCCGCGGAATCGACCAGCGCCGCGCCGGCCAGCGACTCGGCCGCGGCGTGGACGGCGGCGGCGTCCAGCTCCGTGCTCAGGCGCAGCGGCTGCTCCGGCGGCAGGTTGGTCAGCCGCCGCAGCTCCTGCAGCGCCACGTCGCGGTCGCCGCGGGCCTGGATGAGCGCGGGAACCAGGTTCGAACGCTCTACCCGCGCGCGCAGCACGTCGTAGCGCGACCCGCGCCCGCCCTGCTCGAACTGCTCCGCCTGCCGCACCCGCTCCTCGGCCAGCAGCAGGTTCCTCTCCTGAATCCCCACCAGCCGCTCCGCCAGCTGCGCCGCCAGGTACGCGTCCAGCGTCTGCAGGCTCACGTCCAGCTCCGCGCCCGCCACCTCCGCCGTGGCCGCGTCGCGCAGGCTGGCCGCGGCGCGGGTGGCGTTGCGTGTGCGGCCGCCCTGGAAGAGCGGGACGCTAAGCGTGGCGTTGGTGTTGTAGGTGTTGGGCTGGTTGAAGATCTGCCCCACCGCCTGGGCGCGGGCGTTCTCGTACACGTGGCTGAAGGTGCTGCTCAGCCGCACCGTGGGCATGCCGCCCGCCCTGGCGCTCCCCACGGCGGCCGTGGCGGCGTCGGCGCGGCGCGTGGCCAGCCCCACCTCTTCGCCGCCGCGCGCCAGCTGCAGTGCCTGCCCCAGCGGAAGGTCCAGCGTGTCGCCGCCCTGCGCCGCCAGCGGCGCGGCCGCCAGGGCCGCCAAAACGAACGCGGCCCCGCGAACCGCGCGGCCGCCTGCGTGTGAAAAAGCCCGATGGATGTGCATCTATGCCGTGCTCCGGGTCCGCCGCGGGGGCAGACGGGGGTGCCGCGAAAAGGCAGAATCGGCCGGATCTGCGCCCAAGCCGTTGAAGCCTGCTAATTTAGCCGCAGAGGTGGGCAGATTCAACCCGCCCGTTCCGCGGCTCAGGGAGTTGGACACCGGAGCACGGTCGAGCGTTGGATGAAGGTTGGATCAGGTGGGGTTCGCCTGGTCCGCCACGGGCTGAAGCCCGCGGCTGGAAATGCCACAAGCCCCGTCTCGGCTCGCTACGCTCGCCGAACGGGGCTTCACCTGCTCGCGTGGGCCGCGCCCGGCGCGAAGCCGAGACTCCCGACGCGCACCAACACCGTCCGATGCCACCGCGCCCGCCAATCCGCGAAGGCGGATTTCGTGTAGTCGTTGCAGCGAATTCATTCGCCCTTTGCGGGCCCGCCCTCGATCTCCCTGGCCCCCCTTCGCCCGTCCCTCAGCACCACGCCGCGAAGGCGCGGGTCACGTCGGAGGGACGGGCGAAGATCCAGTCCGGCTGCATCGCCTCGATCTTCCGCGTGAACGCCTCCGCCTCGCCGGGGGCGGTCTTGGCCCAGAGCGCCGCGCCGATGCGCATTCCGGCGCTGCGGCCGGCCTTCATGTCCACCGTGCTGTCGCCGATGTAGACGGCCTGCGCCGGCGCGATCCCCAAGGCCTCCGCCGCCGCGAGCAGGCCGCCGGGATCGGGCTTGGCGGCGTGCACGTCGTCGTCCGTCACCACCACCTCGAACGGGCCCACGTCGGAGAGCGTCCGCGTGGCCTCCCACGCCTCGCGCCCCTTGCCGGTGACGATCCCCAGCCGCAGCCCCGCGCTCCGCAGTGCCGCCAGCATCTCCGGCACGCCTTCGTAGATGCCGTCCGCCATCGCGGGATACAGCTCGGCATACAGCCGCCGCATCTCCGCGTGGCAGGCATCGCCCGCGTCGTTGCCGATCCAGTCTAGCAGAAAGCGGCGCTCGGACGCGGGACGGCGGGCGGCGATCTCCGCATCGGTGGGCGCGTACCCCAGGTGCGGCTCCAGCGCGCGCCGGTAGCACTCCAGGTACAGGCGATACGTGTCGATCAGCGTGCCGTCCAGGTCGAACAGGACGGCGGCGGGCGCGTGGAGGGGGTCTGCGGTCACGGATCGGGCGATGGGAGACGCGGATCGATGCGGACGATCAGCCCGGGCCGTGGTGCTTGGCGATGCGCCAGCCGACCAGGAAAAGGAGCGCGATGGAGGAAAGCAGCACCAGCACCGTCGATGGATTCGTCCGCGCGGCCTGGGCCGGCGCTGGGCGGCCGGGTGCGCCGGCCTTCGGCGCGGAGGCGGGCGGCGCCGGCGGCACGGCCCGGGGGCGCAGCACCGTGGGCGAGGGCGACGGGCGCTCCGCCGCGGGCTTCTGCCGCGCCGCGTACGCGCGGTACTCGCGGGTAAAGACGGCCACGTGGTAGTGCGGCGGATTTCGCTCGCGTGTCGCATCCAGCAGGTTCTTTTCCTCGAACGCCAGCAGCGCCTTCTCGAACCACTTCTGGCACTTGGACGCGCGGCTGATGCGGAAGTCCACCGCCATCCCCGCCGGGTGCACGGACAGCTTGTGCGCGTTCCCCGGCTGCTCCGTGCGCGGCCGCGTAAGGCTGGTGACCACCAGCCGCTCGCCGCACGCCTTGCGGTACTCCGCGGACACGTTCTCCACGAACGTCTTGACCTCCGGCCGCGTATAGGGATGGCTCACCTTGGCCAGCGTGTAGTCCGCCCCGCCCGTCAGCCGCACCAGCCGCCCCTTCTTCACCAGGTCGTCGATCGCCGCCGGCGTCTCGGCAAAGGTGAAGTCCGACGCGACGGCGTTGGCGTGCTGGCGCTCCATGGAGGCTGGCGAGCCGCGCATGGTGACCGCCGGCTTCGCCGCCACCGCCGACATCGCCACCCCCACCGCCACGGCCGCCAGCACCGTCGCGGGGAGAGCCGCGTGAGCCATCTTCTGCCGGATCGTACTGCGCGCCACTGCCTGCTCCCTGGATCATTCGCCCACCGTCCCGCGAGGGCGGAAACACGATGCAGGATGGGTTCCACCAGATCGGCACCGGTTGGCCTATGTGGTTGTCCCTGAACGCGTTCGCCGAAAATCGCGTGGAGCTTTGCGAAGAGAGGCGCGAATGGCCGCTCGGCCGGAACGGACTCAGATCCCCGCCGCCGCCCTCGCCAACCCTGCCGATCCACTCAAACGTTGACGCGATCGATCCGGCGATCGGCGCGGGTCGTGATCGGCGGCAGAGCCTCAGCCAGGTGCACCGCGGCGGACCATCCCCACCCTGAATCGTCCCCTGTGCGGGCGCCGTATCACCCTCACGTTTCCTGCACTGGTCACGGAGGGAAATCCGCATGGACGCACGCCGGCGAACCGCGCCCGGGCGATCCTCGCGGCGTCCGATGACGGAAGGAAACAACCCGCCGTCAGCGGGGTTGGATACAGGATCGCAACAAAGGGGTTGCGCTAAACGGCCTCTTGCGGAACATTCCACCGTTGGACGCGTTTACAGTCGTAAACCGTTGCGCCGTCTTCCGTTCGTTTGGCGACATGCCCTTGATTCCCCCCACGCGTTCTCCCCGCCCGGCGCCGCGTCGGCGCACCCGCGTTCCCCCCGCGCTCACCCGCGGCGCCGAAAGCATGCCCGGCATCGGAATCCTGGACGAGGTTCCGGGAGACCTGGGGGTGCTGCTCTGGCGCTCGGTGCGCAACGTGAACGTCTGGGCCGCCACGCCGGCGCCCAGCCGCGGCGCCCTGTTTTCCGAGGGCGCCGCCGACGTTCGCGAGGCGGATCTCTCCCACGTGGAGGTGGAGCCAGAGATCGTGGCGCCCCTTTCCGTGATGGTGCGCCTGCTGGAGTCGCCGGCGGGGATGGACGTGGGGCGGGTGGTGAACGCCTGCCGCCGCATCAGCGTGTGGGCGGAGCAGCGGGGCGCGCTGGCCACGGCGCTGGAGTTCATGCAGGCCGCCGCGCTGGCCGCGCCGCAGGTGGCGGCGCTGGCGTACGCCGTGGGCCGCCTGGCCCGCCGACGCGCCGAGTACGACCGCGCGGAAAGCTGGTACGGCCGCGCCATCGTGCAGGCGCGGCGCTCGGCTGACTGGCGCACCTACGCGCTGGGCTACTCCGGCCTGGGCACGCTCAACACGCAGAAGGGCAACTTTCCCGTCGCCCGCCGGGCGCAGATGCGCGGGCTGCGCGCCGCGCTGCGCCACGACCTTACGGACCTGCAGGGGATCGCGTTCCACGACCTCTTCGGCACGTACGTCGAGACGGGGGCCGGCGCCGAGGCCACCACGTTCGCCGCGCGGGCGTTCCAGGCGTACGGCCCGGACCACCCGTTCGTGCCGCGCCTGGCCTACGACGTGGCCTACCACTGGGGGCTGGAAGGGTACTTCGACGAGTCGCTGCGGGTGTCGCAGGCGCTGGAGCACTGCTTCGAGGCCCCGGCGGAGAACGCGCTGGTGCTGGGGCTGATCGCGCGCGCCGCGGGCGGCTCGGGGAGGGGGGACGTCTTTGACGACGCGCGCCGCAAGGTGGACGCGGTGCTGGCCGGCGGGGTGGGGCACGACGCCGCCGCGCGGGCGCTGCTGGGCGTATCGTACGGCGCAGCCAGCCTGCAGCGGTGGGAGCTGGCAGAGCAGGCGGCGCAGCAGGCGCTCCAGATCGCGAACGAGCGGCGGGAGGGGCGGGTGGTGATGGCGGCGGAATCGGCGCTCGCGTTCGCGCGGACGCGGCCGGAGCCCCGTTCACCGGTCGAGGCAAAGGAGGCTCAGTCGGTGCTGGCGGGCGACTTCGTAGAGGCGCTTCGCCAGCGTCCCGTCCTGGTCTGAAGGCTCAGGTCCCCGTCCCCATGATCCCGCCGCCGCGGTTGGCGGTGGTGTCGGGGGGAGGCGGCGAACCGTCGTCGACCGCGGCCGTGGGGGTGTGGATCTCGGGGGCGGTGGCGGAGCTGGTGCAGCCGGAGATGGCGGCGGCCACCAGCAGGCCCGCGAGCAGGCCGCGGATCTTCATAGTTTGCTTCTTCGAACAGGGGAACGGAAAAAAGGCGTGGAGATCACGCCCGGGCAGAAGCTAGGGGATGCCCGCTGCTTCGGACTTACCCCACCCGACAGATACCGCATCTTTCCCGACAGATCCGGGGCCGGACACCGTTCCGGTGCGGTTAACCAGAAAGTGTCGTAAGTCGTTGCGATCGGTGACGTTACCAAGCGGTCGCTCCCATCGGCCCGTAACGCACGGGCGAACGGAGGGGCTTGCACGTTGGTTAAAACGTGGTTTTAGTGAATTTTGGGTCGGGTGATACTCCTAATGTAACAGTTTCTCCGCTCCGGCGCACGCCATCTGGTGTTGCGCCGTTTTCGCGTCGTGGACCACCCCGGCCGGTCAGGCCGCGCGAATCGCCGTTCGTCACGTCCTGCACGCCGCCTGTCACACTCCGCAAGCCTCGCGACGTTGATTGCACAGGCACCGGTGCGGTGCGTCCACCCCATCACGAGAGGAGGAGCGCCGGAGGTCCCGACCAGACGGAATCCGCCATCATCCGAACAATCCGCGAAGGAGACTGCCATGAAACGAGCTTTCGTCCGTGCGCTGTTCCCCCTGCTCGCCCTGCTGGCCGCGCGCACCGCGGCCGCGCAGGAGGCCGCCACCGTGACCGGCCGTGTGACGGACGCGCAGGGGCAGCCCGAGGCCGCCGTGCTGGTCCGCATCGAGGCGCTCAACGCCGGCACCTCCACCGCCGCCGACGGCATGTACCGGCTGGTGATCCCCGGGGCGCGCATCCGCGCGGGGCAGCCGGTGCAGATCACGGCGTCGCGCCAGGGGCTGGCGCCCGTATCGCGCAGCATTACCCTGGCGCCCGGCGCGGCGCTGACGCAGAACTTTCAGATGGCCGCGCAGGTCATCCTGATGGAGGACGTGGTGGTGATGGGCACCGCGGGCCAGACGGAGGTGGCCAAGCTGCCGTTCACCGTATCGAGCGTGACCACCCAGGACGTGCAGGCTTCTTCCGCCGGCGTGGCGACGGCGCTGCAGGGCAGGGTGGCCGGCACCCCGGTGGTGACGGGCACGGCGCCGGGCAACGCGCCCAGCATCCTGCTGCGGGGGCCGGCCAGCATCAACGCGGGCGGGCCGGAGCCGCTCTTCGTGGTGGACGGCGTGGTGGTGAGCGGCGCCGCCGTGGGGAGCCTGGACCCGGCGGAGATCGCGCAGGTAGAGGTGGTGAAGGGGGCGGCGGCCTCGTCGCTGTACGGCGCGCGGGGGGCCAACGGCGTGGTGCAGATCACCACCCACAGCGGGATCGGGGCGCAGTTCAACACGGAGGAGTACAACCCCATCGTGGAGAACCCCTTTCTGGCCGTCGCCAACAACCCGCTCTCCACCTTCGGCATCGACGTGGACCCGGCGTCGTACAGCAACGTCCGCCGCTTCATCCGCGACGGCCAGGCTCCCCCGCCCGACGCCGTCCGCATCGAAGAGATGGTGAACTACTTCTCCTACGATTATCCCGATCCGCGGGGCCGGCACCCGTTCGCCGTGGTCACGGAGGTGGGCGCCGCGCCGTGGAACCCGCGGCACCAGCTGGTGCACGTGGGCATCCAGGGGCGCCGGATGCCGCAGGGGCAGCTGCCGCCCAGCAACCTGGTGTTCCTGGTGGACGTCTCCGGCTCCATGCAGTCGCCCGACAAGCTGCCGCTGGTCAAGGCGTCGCTGCGGCTGCTGGTGGAGGAGCTTTCGGCGCGCGACCGCGTGGCGCTGGTGGTCTACGCCGGCGCGGCCGGCCTGGTGCTCGACGCCACCCCCGGCGACCGGCGCGAGGCCATCCTGGACGCCATCGAGCGGCTGGAGGCGGGTGGATCGACGGCCGGCGCGGCGGGGATCCGGCTGGCGTACGAGGTGGCGCGCCGCAACCACGTGCCCGGCGGCAACAACCGCGTGATCCTGGCCACGGACGGCGACTTCAACGTGGGCACCAGCAGCGAGGCCGAGCTGGTGCGGCTGATCGAGGAAAAGCGCGCCGAGGGGACCTTTCTCACGGTGCTGGGCTTCGGGACGGGGAACCTGGCGGACGCG
>DASTVC010000786.1:0-6143 GCA_035759295.1 Longimicrobium sp.
GCGCGCCCCTCGGCGTCTACGGGCGGCTCTTCCGTGCGCACCTGCTCCGCGGGCGCCTTGTCGGCGGCGGCGCCCAGCGCGTCGTCCGCCGCGGGGCCGGCAAAGCGGCGGCGGCTGGTGCGGAACACGGCGGCCACCACGCGGTCGTTCTGAAAGAACACCACGTCGTCGCTCCCGCAGCGCACGGGGCAGCCGTTCAGGTAGTACCAGTACGTCCAGTCGCCCTGGGCGCGCGTGGTGGCCGGCGCGCCAAAGCGCTCGCGCACCTGCGTCGTCGTCATCCCCGGCGAGATGGTGATCTGCGCCATGGCCGGCGTCGCGGCGGCGGAGAGCAGCATCGCCGCGCCGGCCAGCAGCATCGACTTCTTCATCGGGCACCTCCGCGAACGGGTGAACGGGTGACGGGGTGAACGGGGGAAAGGTCCCCGCTCATCATCCCTCCCGGATCGTCGAGCCTCAAGCTTTACAACCTGAACGCCGCGGGATTGAGTTCCGTCACACGTCATCCCTTATGTTCCTCGTACCACTTCCGCACCGACGCACTCACGCACTCACGCACTTCCCACCAGAAAATCCGCCAGCGACTGGAACAGGCCCAGCCCGTCCGTGCTTCCGAGGACCGGATCGACGACGCGCTCCGGGTGCGGCATCATCCCCAGCACGTTCCCGGCCGGGCTGATGACCCCCGCGATGTTCCGGGCGCTGCCGTTGGGGTTTGACTCCGGCGTCACCGTCCCTACCGCGTCGCAGTAGCGGAAGATGACGCGGCCGGTGGCCTCCAGGTCATCCAGGATCTCCGGGTCCGCCGTATAGCACCCCTCGCCGTGCGCGATGGGCACCTGCAGCACCTGGCCCACCTCGTACTCGCTGGTGAACGGCGCCTGCGACTGCTCCACTCGCAGGTACACGGGGCGCGAGCGGAACTTCAGGCTGCGGTTGCGCATCAGCGCGCCGGGAAGAAGGCCGGCCTCGCACAGGATCTGGAAGCCGTTGCACACCCCCGCCACCGGCCCGCCCGCGGTGGCAAAGGCGATCACCTCGCGCATGATGGGGCTGTGCGCCGCGATGGCGCCCGCGCGCAGGTAGTCGCCGTAGCTGAACCCGCCGGGGAGGAAGACGGCGTCCACCCCCTGCAGGTCGTGCTCCTTGTGCCACAGGAAGATGGCCTCCGCGCCCAGCCCTTCCTGGACGGCCTTGTAGCAATCGTAGTCACAATTGCTGCCGGGGAAGGTCACCACGCCGATCTTCATGACCCGCTCCCGCCGGCGCCCACCGTCACCGCGAAATCCTCCGTCACGGGGTTGGCCAGCAGCTGGCGGCACATGGCCTCCGCCTTTTCCCGCGCCTCCGCCTCGGACGCCGCGGTAAGGCCGAACACGATCAGCCGCCCCACGTGCACCTCGCCCACGCCGCTGAAGCCAAGCGACGACAGCGCGCCGCCCACCGCCTTGCCCTGCGGGTCAAGAATGCCGCGCCGCGGCGTGACCCGTACCTCGATGCCGTATTCCGTCACCTGCGCTCTCCGCGATCAGTTTGTCTGCGATCCATCTTGCGCCGGCCGAAGCGGCGGGGGCGCAGCTGCTCGTAATCCAGTTCCCGCCGCTCGTCGGCGTCAAGCTCGTCTTCCAGGAAGTCGCGCTCCGGCAGCCGCTCCGCCAGCCCCATTCCCACCGACCGCACCAGCCCGTAGGTGATGTAGACGATGGAGAAGGGGAAGAAGAAGTACTCCGGGACCGTGAACGCGCTCACCAGCGACACCACCGCCAGAAAGATGGCGAACCGGCCGCCCCAGGTGCGCGTGCTGAAGCGCGGCACCACGGGGTACAGCACGTTGCTCACCATCATCAGCCCCAGAAAGAGCGTCAGCCACCCCGCCGTGCGGTTGGCCGGCACCCGGTACAGGAACTGCTCGAAGAAGGTGGTCTGCGTAAAGGCGTAGTACGTGGCCAGGCAGGCGCCGGCCGTGGGCGAGGGCAGGCCGTGAAAGGTGCTCTTGGCCGTCCCCGCCTGCTCGATGTTGAAGCGCGCCAGCCGGAACACCGCGCAGACGATGTACAGAAAGGCCAGGATCCACGCCCATTCGCCGCCCTGGTCCAGAAAGGCGAAGTAGGAGATCAGCGCCGGCGCCACGCCAAAGCTTACGGCGTCCACCAGCGAGTCCAGCTCCTCGCCAAAGGCGCTCCCCGTGGCCGTAAAGCGGGCGATGCGCCCATCCAGCAGGTCCATGATGGCCGCGCCCACGATCATCCACCCCGCGGTGGAGTAGGCGCCGCGCGACGCGGTGACGATGGCCCAGATGCCCAGGAACAGGTTGCCGAGGGTAAAGGCGCTCGGCAGGATGACGATCCCCCGGCGCAGGCGCCGCCGCCGGGGCGGCATCTCCAGCAGCTCGGTCATCGCCCCGCCCCCGGGTCCGCGAGCGGAAACTCGTCCAGCGTCATCCCCGTCAGCCTGCGGAAGGCGTCCTGGTAGCGGGCAGACGTCTCTTCGACGACGTCGGGCGGAAGCTCGGGCCCGGGCGGCGTCTTGTTCCACCGGCCGTCCGCGCACAGCGTCTCCAGCCAGTCGCGCAGGGGCTGCTTGTCCAGCGAGGGCTGGCCGCGGCCGGGCGCGTACGCCTCCTTTGGCCAGAAGCGCGACGAGTCCGGCGTGAGCACCTCGTCCATCAGCCGGATCGTTCCGTCGTCATCCGTGCCGAATTCGAACTTGGTGTCGGCGATGATGATGTCGCTCCCTGCCGCGATCTCCCGCCCGCGCGCATAGACCGCCAGCGACGCGTCGCGCAGCCGCTCCGCCGCGTCATCCCCCACGATCTCGCGCATCCGGGCGAACGGGATGTTCTCGTCGTGGCCGCTCTCGGCCTTGGTCGCGGGAGAGAAGAGGGGCGATTCCAGGCGATCGGACTCGCGCAGGCCGGCGGGAAGGGGCTCGCCGGCCAGGGTGCCGTGCTCGCGGTACTCCTTCCAGGCGCTGCCGGACAGGTAGCCGCGGACTACGCATTCGACCGGGAACGGCCGCAGCTTGCGGCAGAGCATGGAGCGCCGCGCCCACGCGTCGTGATGGGGCGCCAGCGCGGGGTAGCGGCGGGCGATGTCGTCCGGATCGACGGAAAGGACGTGGTTGGGGACCAAGTCCGCCGTGCGCGCGAACCACCACGCGCTGATGAGCGTGAGCACCTCGCCCTTGCGGGGCACGGGCGTGGGCATCACCACGTCGAACGCGCTCACGCGGTCCGTGGCGACCATCAGCAGGGCGTCGCCCAGGTCGTACACGTCGCGGACCTTGCCCCGCACCCGCAGCGGGAAGGGAAGGTCGGTGCTGACCAGCGTGGCAGTCAGGGGCGCGCTCCGTCAGGGGTGGCGAAGAGCCGGGAAGTTAGCAAACGCGCCGGAGGGCGGCAACCGGTGGGGAGGGGAAGTGCGTGAGTGCGTAAGTGCGGGAGTGCGGGAGTGCGAGAGTAACAGAGGGCGGTTCGATGGAGCACGGGCTGCGTTGGCGGCGCCCCCTCCGGGCCGGCACCACCGGCCCACCTCCCCCAAAAAAGACTGGGGGAGGTTGAGTGGGGCAGGAGGTGGGGCGCTTCGGATGGGCCGGAGCAGGCCCCCTCCGGGCCGGCACCACCGGCCCACCTCCCCCGAAACTGCCGGGGGAGGTTGAGTGCGCACGACTGGCTTTCGAACTGGGATCGAAGTCCACCTCCCCCAGGGTTTTTTGGGGGAGGTGCGAGCCTAAGCGAGTAAAGGGGCGCCCTGTCGGGCGCCAGCGTGATCGCTTTTGTCGAGCCCCGAGCATGCCCAACCGCCCTATTCCCCCGCCGCCTCCATGCGCCGCGTGGCATCCACCGCGAAGTGGATGGAGGAGTCGACGTAGGCGGACTGGTCGACGCGCGTGTCCAGGCGCGCGGCGACGATGGTCGACACTGTGCCATGCAGAATGGCCCACACCACGTGCGCGTGGATGCGCGCCCGGGCCGCGTCGGGAAAGGCGCCGGGCGCGCACTCCTGCACCAGGCGCGAAAGCACGTCCATCGACCGCATCGCCCGGCGGAACAGCTCGCGGGGAAAGCGCTCCGCCCAGCGCGGATGGTGCATGTACATGATCTCGTAGTACTCCGGGTTCTCCAGCCCGAACTCCACGTACTTCCTGCAGTGCAGTTCCAGCCGCTGCACCGGCGTCCCCGGCGCCTCCGCCGCCTGGACCACGATCTCGTACCAGCGCTGGAATCCTTCGTCGATCAGCGCGTGGACCAGCTGGTCCTTGTTGGCGAAGTGCTCGTAGATGCTGCTCACGCTGCACCCCACCTGCCGCGCGATCTTTCGCATCGACAGGTTCTCGTAGCCGTCGCGGACCAGCAGGGTGCGCGTGGTGTCGAGCGTGGCGGCGCGCAGGCCGGTGTCGGTCCAGGGCTGCTGCATCGGCGGATTTGGGATGGGGAACGGCGGGGGGCGGAATCCGGCTCGGCGCTCAATCTGTCCGGTCGCGCCGGACGGTGTCAACCGAGGTTGCGGTGCGCTTGGCCGCGACCTACAGTTGCCACCGAACAACGTTCGGGTCAGGATTCACATCGATCTGGATTCACCCCGCCGCACCTGGAGACGCACGTGGCCAACGATGCCCCCCGCCGCACGCCGCCCCCCATCGACCCCGACTTCTACGGCTGGTTCGGCACGCTGACGGAGGAGGAGAGCGCCACGCGCCTGGCCGTACGCCGGGTGATGGAAGAGGTGGTGGCGCCCGTGGTGAACCAGTGCTGGCAGGCGGAGGAGTTTCCGCACGCGCTGCGGGATGCGTTCCGCGGGATGGACCTGCTGGACGGCTGGTACCACGACGTCCCCGGCCCGCCCGCCGTGGCGCGCGCCGTCATCAGCATGGAGATGGCGCGGGTGGATCCCGGCTGCGCCAGCTTCTTTGGCGTGCACGCCGGGCTCTGCATGGGCGCCATCGCCCTCGCGGGATCGGACGCGCAGAAGGCGGAATGGCTCCCCGCGCTGCGGCGGTGGGAGAAGGTGGGCGCGTTCGGGCTCACGGAGCCGGACGTGGGCTCCGGCACCGCGGGCGGGCTGGCCATGCGCTGCCGCCGCGACGGCGACGGCTGGGTGCTGGAAGGCCAGAAGAAGTGGATCGGCAACGCCACCTTCGCCGACGTGGTCGTCATCTGGGCGCGGGGCGAGGAGCCGGGCGCGGTGCATGGCTTTCTGGTGCGCACGGAGAATCCCGGCTACGGCGTGGAGAAGATCACCGGCAAGATCGCCCAACGCACGGTGCAGAGCGGGCTGATCACGCTGGACGGCTGCCGCGTGCCCGAGTCGGACCGGCTGCCGGGCGCGAACACCTTCAAGGACGTGGCGCGCATCCTTCGCGTGGGGCGCGCGGGCGTCGCCTGGCAGGCGGTGGGGTGCGCGATGGGCGCGTACGAGCACGCGTTGCGCTACGCCCGCGAGCGCGAGCAGTTCGGCCGGCCCATCGCGGGGTTCCAGCTCATCCAGCAGAAGCTGGTGACCATGCTGGGCAACATCACGGCGATGCTGGGGATGGCGCTGCGGGTGACGCGCATGCAGGAAGACGGCACCCAGCGCGACGAGCACAGCGCGCTGGCCAAGCAGTTCTGCGCCGCGAAGTGCCGCGAGACGGTCGCCCTCGCCCGCGACCTGATGGGTGGCAACGGCATTCTGCTGGAGCACGGCGCCGCCCGCCTCTTCGCCGACGCCGAGGCCATCTACAGCTACGAGGGGACCAACGAGATGAACACCCTCATCGTCGGCCGCGCGATCACGGGGCTCAGCGCGTTCGTGTAGGGGCTCGACGAACGGCATCGAACTGGCGCCGGCGGGGTGCCCCTCCCCCGGCCGCTCCCCGTTCGTTCCTCACGGAGAGGGGAGAACTTCACGGCGCTAGGACAGGCATCGAACTGCGTACGCGGGGGGCCCCCTTACTCGCTTAGGCTCGCACCTCCCCCAAAAAACCCTGGGGGAGGTGGACTTCGGTCTCGCTTCGACAAGGTGCGTCGCACCGCCCCTGCCGGAGCGCTCCAAATCCAGCCCCAAACCCGAGGTTGCGAGCCCGGAGGGGGCGCCGCCCCTCGCAACGCCCCCTCCCGAAGCGCCCTGCATCCATCCTGCGCGCCCGCCGGAACACCTCTTGCC
>DASTVC010000787.1:0-6074 GCA_035759295.1 Longimicrobium sp.
CCGTGACCTCCGTGCCCTCCGTGTGAGAATACATCGTGTCAGGATTCAAGGATCAGTCGAACGCGATGTACAGGTGCATGGTGTTGCGGCCGGTGGGGAGGGCGCGGGACCGGGTGAAGATCTCCGCGCGCACGCGGCGCATGTCGCGCGTGCGGCCGGCGAATTCCTGGTAGTGCGGAAGGTCGGTGAAGCGGGCCGACATGCTCATCGGCGTAAGCGCCTCGCGCAGCGACGGAAGGTACACCCCCGCGTTGCGCACCTCGGGGACCACGATGGCGCAGACGTTCCGGTGCACGCTTCCCTGCGGGAACGTGGCGAAGACCAGGCTCACCTGCTTGCCTTCCACCGTCCGCTGCCACTGCCGCACGGATTCCGGCTGCCGGAACGCGGTCTGCGGCATCAACTGGTTGGGCACCTGCGCCATCGCGGCCACGTCGACGGTCACGTCCGGGACTTCGGTCCAGTCCGTCAACTCCGAGATGTGGGCCAGGACGGCGTCGCCGATCTGCCCTTCGCCCGTGCACGCCTCCATGAATAGCGAAACCAGGCTCTGTTCCGCCGCCTGCTGCGCGGCCGCCGCGTGGGGAACGGCGGCCAGCAGAGCCGCGCAGGAAAGTACCAGGCGCGTGGATCTCATCGTCTTCTCCAGCAGGTCAAGGGGGGATGCAGGAAGGCCGGCGGTGTAGCGTGGTACAGCTATAATTAGCTTCCCGCGCACATCCCGCCAGATGCTTGAATCCGTCTGTTCCATCCAACGGTGTGGATCCGGGCAGAGGGAGCCCGCGGCGGCGGTGTCATCATCCAGCTCCCCTCTCGCATCCGCCGTCATCCGCCCCTACATTCGCGGCGGAGTCGATGAATCCCGCCCGCACCGGCCGAATCACCATGCAGCACCCCATCCGCACTGCCGCGGTGGCGCTCCCCGCGCTGCTGATCGCATCCGCCGCCCACGCGCAGCAGCCGCGCGTCCCTGACCGCGACCCGCGCGTGCGCCAGGCGCTGGAGGCCGCGCGCGCCGGCGAGCCGGCGACGATCGAGGACCAGATCTCCCTCTGCCAGATCGAGGCGCCGCCGTTCAAGGAGCAGCGCCGCGCGGAAGAGTACCGCCGCCGGCTGCAGGCGCTGGGGCTGCGCAACGTGCGCATCGACGCCGAGGGGAACGTGATCGCCGAGCGGCCGGGGGAGCCGGGCGAGCCCGTGGTCGTCATCTCCGGCCACCTGGACACCGTGTTTCCCGAGGGGACCGACGTCACGGTGAAGCGCGAGGGGACCACGCTGCGCGGCCCGGGCATCGGCGACGACTGCCGCGGGCTGGCGATTCTGCTGGGGGTGGCGCGGGCGCTGGACCAGGCGCAGGTGCGCACGCGCGGGACCATCCTCTTCGTGGGTACGGTGGGCGAGGAGGGGCCGGGGAACCTGCGTGGCGTGCGCCACCTGTTCGCCACGGAGCTGCGCGATCGTGTCGATTACTTCATCTCGGTGGATGGAACGGGCCTGGGGCTCACCAAGGACGCCGTGGGCAGCCACCGCTACACGGTCACCTACCGCGGCCCCGGCGGCCACAGCTACGGCGACTTCGGCGCGCCGAACCCCGTGCACGCGCTCGGCCGCGCCATCGCGAAGATCGCGGATTTCCAGGTGCCCAGCGACCCGCGCGTCACCTTCAGCGTGGGGGTGATCGAGGGCGGCACCTCGGTGAACTCCATCTCCATGAGCGCGGCCATGCAGATGGACATGCGTTCGGTGGATGCGGGCGCGATCGATTCGCTGGACGCGCGCTTTCAGGCCGCCATCCGCCAGGCGCTGGACGAGGAGAACGCCCGCTGGACGGAGGGCGCGCGGCTGACGATGGAGATCGACACCATCGGCATTCGCCCCGCCGGTGCGCAGGCCGACGACGCGGCCATCGTGCGGGCGGCGCGGGCAGCGGGGCAGGCGCTGGGCTTCGACGTGCCCGCGGTGGCCAGCAGCACGGACAGCAACATCCCCATCGGCCTGGGGATTCCCGCGGTCACCATCGACGGCGGCGGGCGCGGCGGCGGCGCGCACTCGCTGGGCGAGTGGTTCGACACGGCGGACAGCCACCTGGGCACGCAGTGGGCGCTGCTCTTCGTGCTTACGCTGGCGGGCGTGCGGTGAGCGGGATGCGGCGCATTCGCCTGCTGTTGCTGCTGGTGCTGGTCCCGCTCGCCTTCGTATCCCTGCGCGAGACGCGGTCGGTGAACGCGTGCGCGGAGGCGGGCGGCAGCTACGACTACGCGTCCCGCGAATGCGACATGGCCGCGTCGCACGCGTACGAGCCGTTCATGGAGCGCCATGGCGTGCTGATCGGCGCCACGCTGGTGGCACTGCTCGGCGCCGGCGTCGCCGTCTGGCTGCGCAGTCGCGCACTCCGCGAGCGGGGGAGCTGACGGCCGGCGGCGCGCCCGGACGAAGGGTTCGACACCGCCGCGAACGACCCGGGTTCGCGCCGGCTTCTCCTGAGGGGCGGGTGATAGACGCCGTCGCGTTGCGCATCCAGCGCCATTGATCCGCACGGGACGCTTGAGTATCGAACTAGAAAGTATCATTATCAGACGTTACTTGGAATGGATTGTGCGGATCCTTCGCTGCGATCTGGTTGGCGCGCGCCGGTCGGCGGACGGTGCCGGCGGGGTGCCGCCAGACGTGAGGACGGCCGGTCTTTCTGCGGCTTGGGGAAGCCGCACGCAAACCCGTTCTACGGAGGTGATGCATGAGACGACACGCATGGATGCTGGCGGGGCTGCTCCTGGCGGGCACGGCGAGCGCGAGCGCCCCCTCCGCGCCGCAGCCGCGGGCGCAGGGGTACGACATCGTCACGCAGGTCACCATCCCCGCCGGCGCGAGCTGCGGGCACTACGCGTGGAACAGCGGCAACGGGGTGTGGGGACTGGACTGGGCCGTGAACGGTGTGGTGGTGGAGGAGAACGCCCAGAGCGGGATCAACTACCAGAACAACGGATACCCGTATACCGTGGCCTTTGGCGAGGTGGTGAACGGCGTGTTCCAGGAGTGGTACTCGGAGGTCTTCTACCCGGAAGATACGGGCAATCCGCCGATGGCCTGCCTGGAGGTGTGATCCGCGCGTAGTCATCGGCGACAAGAAGCCGCCGGTTCCCATCGGGGCCGGCGGCTTTCGGTTGTGAGGGGCTACCAGTCTGCGTGGTGCCCGATCGGCAGCGAGTCCCGCAGCATGGAGGTGGATCGGTTGAATCCCCTGATTTCCCTCGATCTTCACTCGACCGAAGCCGTTCCGCCACGTCTTGCCCCGACCTGCGGATGTGGCGCATGTTGTCGGCGGATGGCCAACCGTGAACGACCGAGACGAAATCGATGCCGGAATACGAGGTCGCGCCCATCGGCGACATTCCCGAGGCCGAAGCGCGCGAATACACGATCGGCGGGCGAGAGATCGTGCTGTGCAACGTGGAGGGCGAGATCTACGCGCTGCAGGGCATGTGCAGCCACGAGGAGCTGCCGCTGGACGGCGGCGAGGTGGACGGCAACACGCTCATCTGCAACTGGCACGGCGCCACCTACGACGTGTGCACCGGCCGCGCCACCGGCCTTCCCGCCACCGAGCCCCTGCAGACCTACGAAACGCGCGTCGACGACGGCCGCGTCTTCGTTACCATCCCCGACTGATCCACTCCCCCGTACGACTGCGTCCAGAAGAACGCTGTCATTCTGAGGGAAGGCGCCGCGCACAACCGTCCAGGCGCTCCAAGTCCTGTGCGCCGACCGAAGAATCTTTATCGGAAACGGGCGGGTCCTTCGCGCCGAGGCCGACGTAGCCGACAGGACCGTGCGCCCATCGTAGAGATTCTTCGGTCGGCGCACAGGCAAGGGTGCGACTGGAAAGGCCGGAGCGCGCGCCTCTCTCAGAATGACACCGTCCGCATTATCGGTGCTCGATTTCCGGATTTCGTGTCGCCCGGGCGGTGGCTCAGGCGTGTGATATCAGGCCGCGATTTCCTGCGCGATAGCGGCGGGGTTGGCGTCGAGCCAGGCCTGCAGCATCAGCACGTTCCACAGGCCCACGTGCCAGTTGCGGCGGCGCGACAGGTGGTCGCTCCACATGGCCCGCACCAGCTCCACCGGTACCAGCCCCTGGCCGCGCAGGCGGACGGGGTCCAGCAGCTCCTCGGCCCATCCGCGCAGCTCCCCCCGCAGCCATTCCGCAGCTGGAACGCCGAATCCGCCTTTGGCGCGGTGAAACAGCGCCGGCGGCACGTGCCGGTACAGCACCTGGCGCAGCAGCCACTTGCCCTGCAGGGCGCTCAGCTTGAGCCCGAGGGGGAGCCGCCAGGCGAAGCGGAACACCGCGGCGTCCAGAAACGGCAGCCGTGGCTCCAGCCCCACGCCCATGAAGGCGCGGTCCACCTTCACCAGCACGTCGTCGGGAAGAAAGAAGGTGCAGTCGAGGTACATCAGACGGTGGCCCCACTCGCCCAGCCCGGCGGGAACCGCGGGGAGCGCCGCCGCCGTCGCGCGGCCGTTGCCGTGGCACACCAGGCGCGCGTACATGGCGTCGGGGCCGCGCTCCGGGAGCACGCTGGCCAGCTTGTGCATGCGGTCACCGGGGGTGCGCATGCGGAACGGCGCGGGGAGCACGGGGGCCATCCGCCGCAGCACCGCGTCCCAGGTGCCCGGCCGCACCCCCAGGATGCGGCGCGAGAGTCCGCGCCGGGCGGCGGGCGGCAGCCACCGGGCCGCGTTCCACAGCCGCCCCACCCACAGGTGCCGGGTGTATCCCCCGAACAGCTCGTCGCCGCCGTCGCCCGTCAATAGCACCTTCACGTGCTCCCGCGCCCGCGCCGCGATCAGGTGCGCCGCGATCTGCGAGTTGTCGGCGAACGGCTCGTCGTACAGGGAGGGGAGGGAAGGGATCAGCGCCAGCGCGTCCCCCGCGCCGATGCGCAGCTCGGTGTGCTCGGTGCCAAGGTGCCGCGCCACCGCGCGTCCGTGGCCGGACTCGTCCAGGTGGCGGTCGCCCAGGCCCACGGTGAAGGTGCGCACCGGCCGGGCGCTCTGCGACTGCATGAGCGCGGCGACGGTGGACGAGTCGATGCCGCCGGAGAGCAGCGCGCCCGCGGGGACGTCCGCGTCCATGCGCAGCCGCACGGACGCCGCCAGCAACCGCTCCAGCTCCTCCGCCGCTTCGGCCGGCGAGGCGCGCACGGGGTCCGCCGCGGCCGCCTCCACCTCCGCCGCCGCGGACCAGTAGGCGACGGGGTCGGTATCGTCGTCTGGCCCGTGCAGGCGGAGGAAGGTTCCCGCGGAGAGCTTTCGCACGCCCTGGAAGATGCAGGTCCCAGCGGGGACAAAGCTGTGGCGCAGGAACTGGCGCACGGCCTCGGGATCCAGCCGCGCGTCGAAGGCGGGGTGCGCCTGGAGCGCCTTGAGCTCCGAGGCAAAGAGGAGGGTGCCGCCAAAGCGGCCGAAGTACAGCGGCTTCTCGCCAAAGCGGTCGCGGGCCAGCACCAGCGTCCGTTCCCTCGCGTCCCACAGCGCGAGCGCGAACATGCCGTCCACCCGCGTCAGCGCGCCCTCCACCCCCCACTCGGCAACGGCGGCCAGCAGCACCTCGGTGTCGGAGCGGGTGGCGAACGCGTGGCCGCGCCGCGCCAGCGCCTCGCGCAGCGTCCGGTGGTTGTACACCTCGCCGTTGACGGTGATAACGAAGCGGCCGCACCGCGAGGCCATGGGCTGCGCGGCGGCGCTGGACAGGTCCACGATCGCCAGCCGCCGGTGCGCCAGCGCCACCCCCGCCACCGGATCGCACCACGTGCCAGTGCCGTCCGGGCCGCGGTGGCTCAGCCGCCGGCCCATGGCGTCCGCCACGCCCCGCGCGTACTCCGCGTCCACGCCCGTGCCGGACCAGAACCCGCCGATTCCGCACATGGGTTCCCCCTTGCTGCCGGCCGGTGGTGAGACCGGGAACGTCAATCTTGGAGACAAAACTGGGACGACCAAGGCGGAAAGGCCGCAGTTGCAGTATACGCTCAGCGTGACCGAAACGCCATTATTTCGCGAGAGGCTGGCGAATGATC
>DASTVC010000788.1:0-6639 GCA_035759295.1 Longimicrobium sp.
AGGGATGGAAGCGCGGCAGGGGCCATCCGCGTTTTTTGGGGAAGAGATCGCAATCCCCGGTGGGCGTGCTTCGGCTGATTCACTGCGTCGGCGGCGCCCCCTCCGCTCGCTCAGGCTCGCACCTCCCCCCAAAAAACCTGGGGGAGGTTTGAAGATGTCTCGAGCTGGCGCCCGCCGGCGGCCCCCTCTCCCGGCCTCTCCCCCGCAAACAGCGCGGGAGAGAGGTGACGTGAGCCGAACGTCCGGCGCGCTTCGGCATGGCCGACGTGAAAACAGCCTGCCGAAGCGCGATCGAATTCTCCCCTTTCTCCCGCGCAGCGGGGGAGAGGGGCCGGGGGAGAGGGGGCCCTGTCGGATGCAGTGAGACGCCAGCCGCTGCGCCTCCTGCCTTCGGCCGCATCATCTCGGACGCCGCATCGCCGGCGGAAACGCCACGGAGCCAGCAGCCTGCACCACCTGATGCGCGATCTTGTGATCTCTCTGCATGCCCGGTGGATCGAGGGAACGCCGTGCTGTCGCGGATCGCGCTGTCGATTGGCATCCACCCGAGGTGCCGGCTCTCAAAGACGCGCATCAGGTGGAGGTGTCGGCCGGGTGCGGCGCGGGGATGGCGGGATAGGGGTGCCGGAGAGAACGCGGATACACACCGTTAGGCAGGCTTGCGACGGCACGACGGCGGGGATCGAGGTACAAATTCCGCGGGAGGAGCGGGGCCGAATGGATGCTTTCCGGGGGAGGGATCTGTTGATTCCGGAGGATGCGGACGAACGAAAGACCGCCCGGCGCGAGGTGCGCCGGGCGGCCCGTTTTTCGTCCCGATCAGCCGCGTGGGCTTACGGACGCGTGGTGGCCAGCGTGTACGAGCCGCTGCCGCTGTAGGAGTACGCCTCCCAGCGGTAGCTGCCGGCCGTGCCGCTGTAGCTCACGTTCTCCACCGAGCTGGCGCTGGTGCCCGACGCCACGTCCACCCAGGACGAGCCGTTCCACTTCTGCAGGTACAGGTCGAAGTCCGTGCCCGACGGCCCCGTCAGCGTGGCCGTGTGCGTGCCCGAGACCGACGACGTGTAGCCGGCGGTGCCCGGCTGCCACTGCGAGACGCCCGTGCCGCTGAGCGAGCCCGAGTAGTTGAAGCTGCCGCCGCCCGGAGGAGGCGTCACGGTCCCGCTCAGCAGCGAGTACACCAGGCGGTTGGGCGAGCCCGTGCCGGCGCTGGTGACCTTGTTGGGCGTGGAGGTGGTGATGATGGCGTTGGCCACCGCCGACGGCGTCGCCGCCGTGTTGCCCTGCAGGTACAGCGCGGCAACGCCGGCCACGTGCGGGCTGGCCATCGACGTGCCACTGATGGTGTTGGTGGCGGTCGTGCTGGTGTACCACGAGCTGGTGATGCTGCTGCCCGGCGCGAACACGTCCACGCAGCTGCCGTAGTTGCTGTACGAGGCGCGCGCGTCGCTGCTGGTGGTGGCGCCCACCGTGATGGCGTTGGGCGCGCGCGACGGCGACACGTTGCAGGCGTTCTGGTTCTCGTTGCCCGCCGCCACCACCACCGTCACGCCGCGGTTGTACATGCGGTTGATGGCGTCGTCGATGGCCGTGCTGGCGCCGCCGCCCAGCGACATGTTGGCCACCGCCGGAAGGATGCGGTTGTTGGCCACCCAGTCCATGCCCGCGATCACGCCGGAGTTGGTGCCGCTGCCGGCGCAGTCCAGCACGCGCACGCCGATGAGCGAAACGCCCTTGGCCACGCCGTAGGTGCTTCCGCCGATGGTGCCCGACACGTGCGTGCCGTGCCCGTTGCAGTCGTCGGCGCTGCCGCCGTCCACCGCGTCGTAGCCGCTGGTGGCGCGGCCGCCGAACTGGCTGTGCGAGAACAGGATGCCCGTGTCGATGACGTACGCCCGCACGCCCGCGCCCGTGGGCGTGTAGGTGTAGGTGCCGTTCAGCGGCAGGTCGCGCTGGTCGATGCGGTCCAGGCCCCAGGTGGCGCCCGACTGCGTGGTCGTGGCCTGCACCGTCTGGTCCTGCTCGATGTAGGCCACCGCGCCGTTGTGCTGCAGCGCGTTCACCTGGCCCTGGTTCAGCGAGGCGGAAAAGCCGTTGAGCGCCGACGTGTACACGAACTTGGGCGAGATGCCGGCGATGGCCGCCACGGAGCGGGGGTTGGCGCCTTCGTTCAGCACCACGATGTACTGTCCGTCGATGCCGCGGCCGTCCGACGCCGAGAGCAGGGGGGCGGTGCCGCCGGCCGGGGCCGCCAGCGGGGTCTGTCCGCCGTCCGCGCAGGCCGCCGTCAGGGCCAGCGCCGCGAGGGCGAAGGGGGTGAGGGTGCGCTTCATCAGGCTCCTCCAACAGGGTGGGTGGGCGGCGCCGGCGGGGGTGCCGTGCCGCGGTGACGAGCCGCGTCCGCGGCCCGGAATTCCCTCTCCTGAACTTTCACCTGCGTACTGCGACGCGTGTCCGGCTCCCGTCCGCCCGTACCGGAGCTTTGTCGACGCGTTTCCGTATCCGCCGCTTTTAGAGACGGAGGGACGGACCCTCAGGGGACGGGACGGCCGCGTGCCGGGGTGACCTGCCCTCGGTGCGCGCGGACGGCTCGCTGATGTGAGTGGGGTTGCCTGTGAGCAGTTCGTGGGCCGCGGGAACGAGGGTGAACATCTGCTTCGGTAGCAATGACATAGCCTCGAAACCAGCGTTCCGCGGGGGATGAGAAGATGGTGCAGGCGCACCAAAGCAGTGCAGCGCATGCTGCACTTCGCGCCACCAGGGGGACATCGCATCCGTCCGCATCGTCCCGATAAAGAACGCGGGGGCGGCACCTGGCCGCCCCCGCGCTCCTTCGTCCTCATCCGCCGATCCTCCGTCTCCCCATCCGGGTCGACGAAACGGATCGAGCGCGGCTCAGTACGCCGTGAACAGCAGGCGGTTGGGCGAGCCGGTGCCCGGCGAGGTCACCTTGCCCAGCGTGGCGCCGGCGATCAGCGCGCTGGCCACCCCCGCGGGGGTCGCCGTGGGGTTGCTCTGCAGGTAGAGCGCGGCCACGCCCACCACGTGCGGCGTCGCCATCGACGTGCCGCTGATGGTGTTGGTGGCGGTCACGCTGGTGTACCAGGAGCTGGTGATGCTGCTTCCCGGCGCAAAGATGTCCACGCACGTGCCGTAGTTGCTGTACGAGGCCTTGGCGTCGGTCTTGGTGGTGGCGCCCACGGTGATGGCCGTCGGCACGCGCGCCGGGGAGTAGTTGCACGCGTTGGCCGCGATGCCCAGGAAGTTGCCGTTGCCGGCCGCCACCGCGAAGGTCACGCCCTTGCTGATGGCGTTGGCCACCGCGTTGTCCAGCGTGGTGCTGGCGCTGCCGCCCAGCGACATGTTGGCCACCGCCGGCTTTACGTGGTTGTTGGCCACCCAGTCCACGCCCGCGATCACGCCCGCCGTGCTGCCGCTGCCGCCGCAGTCCAGCACGCGCACGGCCACCAGGCTCACGGCCTTGGCCACGCCGTACGTGGTGCCGCCCACCGTGCCGGCCACGTGCGTTCCGTGCCCGTTGCAGTCGATGGCGCTGCCCCCCGCCGTCACCGCGTCGTAGCCGGTGGTGGCGCGGCCCACGAACTCGCTGTGGGTGAGCAGGATCCCCGTGTCGACGATGTAGGCGCGCACGCCCGCGCCCGTGTTCAGGTAGCTGAAGGTGGTGCTGAGCGGCAGGTTTGCCTGGTCGATGCGGTCGATGCCCCAGGTGGCGCCCGTCTGCAGCGTGCTGGCCTGCACCGGCTGGTCCTGCTCGATGTAGGCCACGTTGGGGTTGTGCTGCAGCGCGGTGAGCTGCCCCTGGTTGAGCGTCCCCGCGAAGCCGTTGACGGCGGAGGTATACACGTACTTGGGCGAGATCCCGGCGACCGCGGCCACCGAGCGCGGGTTGGCGCCCTCGTTCAGCACCACGATGTACTGGTCCGGAATGGCGCTGCTGGAGGAGAGCAGCGGCGCGCCGGCCGAGGCCGCGGACTGCGTGGGGCCGGCGTCGGAGCAGGCCGCCGCCAGCCCGAGGGCCGCTACGGCGAGGGGGGTAAGGCTGCGCTTCATCGGAACGCTCCCTTCGAGGGGTAAACGGGCGGCGGGGGGCGCCGCGCCACGGCCACGGACCGCGTGCGCGGCCCGGAATGCCCTTCCTCTGAATCCTGCCACTTCCCACACGGTCGATCGGTCCTTATCCGACGCTTTAGAAAGATTGCTGCGAAGACGATTCCGATGGGGCCGCGGACGGACGGGGGTACCGCGCCAGGGTCGCGGCGCAAGCGTGTTGGCGGTGTGGGTGAAGCGCTTTCGAAGCAGGATGCAGGCCGCAGATGCGCGGAATATCATCTGCAATCCCAGCAAGGAGTTAACTTTGATTCGGGCCGATGGGAGGTGGGGAAAGATGGTGCAGACGCACCAAACTGGTGCAGGGGGGGACACGCATCAAGCTCTCATGGGGCCACCGGATCGATCCCATCAGAAAGAAGCGCGGGGGCGGCACCTTGCCGCCCCCGCGCTCCTTCGTCATCCACCGATCCGTCGTCCCCGGGCGCGTCGTGAGACGCGGCCGGGGGTGGGGCTCAGTACGCCGTGAACAGCAGGCGGTTGGGCGAGCCGGTGCCGGCGTTGGTCACCTTGTTGAGCGTGGCGCCGCTGGTCAGCGCGTTGCTCACCGTGGCGGGCGACGCGGAGCCGTTGCTCTGCAGGTACAGCGCGGCCACGCCGGCCACGTGCGGGCTGGCCATGCTGGTGCCGCTGATGGTGTTGCCGGCCGTGTCACTGGTGTACCAGGCGGACAGGATGCTGTTGCCCGGGGCGAAGATGTCGACGCAGGTGCCGTAGTTGCTGTACGTGGCCTTGGCGTCGTTGCTGCCCGTGGCGCCCACCGTGATGGCCGTGGGAACGCGCGCCGGCGAGTAGTTGCAGGCAGGCTGCGCCTTGCCGCCGGTGTTGCCGTTGCCGGCCGCGACCACGAAGGTCACACCCGAGGCCACGGCGTTGGTCACCGCGTTGTCCAGCGCGGTGCTGGCGCCGCCGCCCAGCGACATGTTGGCCACGGCGGGCTTGATGGCGTTGGCGGCCACCCAGTCCACACCCGCGATCACGCCGCTCCAGGCGCCGCTGCCGGCGCAGTCCAGCACGCGCACGGCCACCAGGCTCACGCCCTTGGCCACGCCCACCGTGGTGCCGCCGACGGTGCCGGCCACGTGCGTGCCGTGCCCGTTGCAGTCGTCCGCGCTGCCGCCGTCAACGGCGTCGTAGCCCGAGCTGGAGCGGCCGGTGAACTGGGTGTGCGAAAGGCGCATGCCCGTGTCGACGATGTAGGCGTGCACGCCCGCGCCGGTGTTCAGGTAGCTGAACGTGGTGCTGAGCGGCAGGTCATGCTGGTCGATGCGGTCCAGGCCCCAGGTGGCGCCGGTCTGGACGGTGGTGGCCTGCACCGGCTGGTCCTGCTCGATGTACGCCACGTTGGGGTTGTGCTGCAGCGCGTTCACCTGGCCGGCGTTCAGCGTGGCGGCAAAGCCGTTGACGCTGGCCGTGTACACGTAGCGCGGGCTCACGCCGGCCACCGCGGCCACGGAGCGCGGGTTGGCGCCTTCGTTCAGCACCACGATGTACTGCCCGTCGATGCCCTGGCTGGACGAAAGCAGGGGCGCGCCGCCCTCGGAGGGCGAGGCGGTGGGGGTGCCGGCGTCGGAGCAGGCTGCCGCCAGCCCGAGGGCCGCTACGGCGAGGGGGGTAAGGCTGCGCTTCATGTGGGGCTCCCATCAAGGGGGACCTGGATTCGGGCCGGCAGGGGGTTGCCGTGCCCGTGTGGCTCAGGGAAAACGCGACGGCCCGGAACACACGTCCGGGTCCAATCTTATTCTGCTCCCGTTCGTGGAGAGCCGATTCTGTTTCTGAGCGTAAACGTCATTAAGCACCCTCCGGGCCAAACCGATGATTTCTGGTAAATCGTTGTGATCGCTATGTTTAGCTCAAACCGAACACTGTTCCGATGCTGATCTTTTCGCACCGGATTGCGCGCGAGTGCACCGTTTCGTGTCGGTTAATGAGGCAGTCGGCAAAGGAGTGCACAGTTTTGACGCTCCCGAGCGATGCGCCCCTCGGAAGCCCGTCAGCGTGCCACTCCTCGCGTACGCGCGCGCAAAGGGGGGAGGAGGGATGAGGAGTGGTGGGGTGGGGCCGAAGCCACGGATGAGCGGAAGATGGGAGCGACAGAGAGGAAGCGCGGATGGGTATCATCCACCAGAAGATGTGCAACGGGAAGCTCGCGCCGGAGGAGCGTCCGGAGAGTCCGGCGCGACCCGCGGGGGCCCTCTCCCCCGCCGACTTCGCCGCTCGTTCCTCGCGGCTCGCGGAGACCCCTCCCCCAACTTCGGGGGAGGGGTTGTTCGCATGCACAAATGCTTAGGGAACGCCACCCCTCCCCCGCAGTTTGGGGGAGGGGTCGACCGCCGTCGCGAGGAACGAGCGAAAGGCCGGTCGGGGGAGAGGGCCCCCGCGGTCCGCGCCATCACCCCGTCACCTTGTCACCCGTTCACCCGTTCACCCGTTCACCCGTTCACCCGTTCACCCGTTCACCCGTTCACCCGTTCACCCGTTCACCCGTTCACCCCAACACCCCAACACCCC